>CAXBAZ010000363.1:0-4915 GCA_963973395.1 uncultured Acidimicrobiaceae bacterium | reverse complement strand
GTACAGGGTGTCGAACGCCGGGAGGCCCGTCATGCGTCGCACCGGGCGTTCACGGGTGCGCTTGTCGAACACCACGATGCTGTCGTACACGTGGATGGCGCCGATCGTGGTGGTCCACCGGTTCACCGCCGACTCGTCGGCACGCCGCGATTCGGATTCGATCGGCGCCTGCCCGTCGATCCAGTAGCCGTGCATGTCGTCGATCCGTTCCTTGACCGCACCGATGAACGTGTCGGCGACCCCGCGGCCGCCCTCGTAGGTCGACAGGTAGCTCGTGTGCACGTCTTCGACCAGGTACACGCCGCCCTCGGACAGCGCCGGCCACAGCACGTCGAGGCTGACGCTCTGGTCGCGGTACCAGTGACTGCCGTCGTCGATGATGATGTCGAAACCGCCGTAGCGCTCCACCAGTCCGGCGAGGAAGTCGGGATCTGACTGGCTGCCGACATGGACGTCGATCCCGGGTTCGGCCAGGTCGGCCACCCGCGGTTCGATGTCGACGCCGACGATCGTGGCCCGCCGACCGAGGTAGCTGCGCCACATCTGGAGCGAGCCACCGTGCGAGATCCCGATCTCGAGCAACCGGACGTCGGTGCGCCTGAACGGCGCGAAGTGGCGCTCGTAGACGTCGAAGTAGTGCAGCCACTTGTCGATCAGGTGCCCGTCGTTGCGCTCGAAGTAGCGACGCAGCGGCGACGAACGGAACGGCAGCTTCATGCGCCGGAGGCTAGCGGTCGGACGACTCGACACCCGGCGGCCACAACGGCGAACGACCCGCCGGGAGGGCGGGTCGTTCGTCGGCGTGATGAGGTCTCTGCCGCGCAGCGACCGGCGTCGTCACCAGCGGTAGTGGGCGAACGCCTTGTTGGAATCGGCCATCTTCTGCATGTCGTCGCGCTTCTTCATCGCGGCGCCCAGACCGTTGGCGGCATCCATCAGTTCGTTGGCGAGGCACTCGGCCATGGTCTTCTCACGGCGGGCGCGGCTGTAGTCGACGAGCCAGCGGATGGCCAGCGTGCCGGACCGACGGGGGCGGACCTCGACGGGGACCTGGTACGTGGCGCCACCGACGCGGCGGCTCCGGACCTCGAGCGGGGGCTTGACGTTGTCGACCGCCCGCTTGACCGTGTCGAGCGGCTCTTCGCCCGTCTTGGTGGCGATGATCGACATCGCGTCGTAGACGATCTTCTCGGCGATGCTGCGCTTGCCGTGCAGCATGACCTTGTTGATCAACTGGGTGACGACCACCGACCGGTAGATCGGGTCGGCGACGAGTTCGCGACGGGGAGCTGGACCTTTACGGGGCATGACTCAGCGCTCCTGCTTCGCGCCGTAGCGGCTGCGAGCCTGCTTGCGGCCCTTGACGCCGGCGGCGTCGAGAGCTCCACGGATGATCTTGTACCGCACACCCGGCAGGTCGCGGACACGGCCACCGCGCACGAGCACGATCGAGTGCTCCTGCAGGTTGTGGCCCTCGCCCGGAATGTACGCGGTGACTTCGATGCCGCTCGAGAGCCGGACACGCGCCACCTTGCGCAGCGCGGAGTTCGGCTTCTTGGGGGTGGTCGTGTACACGCGGGTGCACACGCCACGGCGCTGGGGCGATCCCTTGAGCGCCGGCGTCTTGCTCTTGGTGAACTTGGAGCTGCGACCCTGTCGGACGAGCTGCTGAATGGTGGGCACGAGGCAGACCTTCTTCGTTGACGGTGTTGATGCGTCGGTTCGGTGTCGCTGCGTGTCAGCACGACGAGGGACCTTCCCTCTCGCAGGACCCTGCAATGTTATGGGCAGCGCTGCGTCGCGGCAACCCGCGGCGTCAGGACCCGAGGCCCCTGCGGATCGCCTTGGCGGCACGGGTCGCCGCGTCGACCTGTTGGGCCGACAGGTACACCACGGGTTCGCCGGAGTCGACGATCGCGTCGACGAGCGAGGTCCGGCCGATCTCGATCCGCGAGCCCGACATCTGGACCGACGATGCGAGGATCGTGCCGCCGCGCAGGTCGGAACCGTTGACCTGGACCCGGGCGTTCGGAGCGGCGAGCACGCCGCTCCATTCGATCGAGCTGGCCGACAGGTTGATGCCCGTGCGATGGCACCCGGTCGCCCCGGAGAGCACGGTGGGCAGGCCCGGTGCGGCCGGGCTGAGCTGCAAGCCGGGCCCGGAGATGCCGACGGTACCGGTCGCCACGATCGTGACGCCGTCGAGGTCGAGGTTCGAACCCGAGATCTGGACGTCGCCGTCGACGTAGTGGATGCCGGGCTCGACGGCGCCGCCCACCCACCAGTAGCCGTCGTGGCGGTGATACGCGACACCCGGGCCGAGTGGTGATCCGAGGGCGAAGTCGGCGATGGTCCAGATCAGGCCCGACACGGTGGTCGACGCGTCGTGCTCGACGCCGTCACTGGAGACCCTGGTGGACACGTTGGACGACCCACCGAACGAGATGACGCCGTCGACGGTGACGTTGCTGCCCTGCACCATCACGTCGCCATTCGACCGGAGGCTGCCGATCACGTCGATCGACGACCCGGACAGTTGGAGTCCGCCGCCGCAGTTCTCGTCGCCGGTGGCGAGGATCGTGTACCCGGCGGTCAGCCCGGTCCCGGCGGTCGACGGCACGGTCGTCGTGGTGGTCGGCGAGGTCGTGGTGGTCGGCGAGGTCGTCGTGGTCGTGGTCGTGGTCGTGGTGGTCGTGGTGGTCGTGGATGTCGCCGGGGTCGTGGTGGTCGCCGGGGTCGTGGTGGTGGTCGTGGTCGTCGGAACGACGCGGACCACCCGGTGCGGCACCGCCGGACCGGGGCCCGTCGCGTTCACCGCAACGATCTCGACGGTGTAGGCCGTACCCGGCACGAGACCGGTGAACGTCACACCGAGATCGGTCACGGCCTCGGTCAGCGACGTGCCGGCGACGGTCGCGACGAAGTGCGCCGCGGCCCCGAGCTCGTCGGTCACCAGCGGGGCGTCCCACCCGAGGCCGACGGTGGTGTCGTCGATCCAGGTCTCGGCGACGTTGCGAACGGGGCCGGGCGCGACCTGCAGCGCACTCGCGTCCTGGCGCCAACCTCCGGCCCCCGACACGGTGGGTTCGAGCACGTCGGCCGGCACGACCTCGATCGCCGTGTGCGGTGTGCTCCAGCCGACCTCGAGGTGGTCGAGGCCGAGCGCATGCACCCCGATCGCTTCGATGTAGTACGACTCGCCCGCCACGAGTTCGAACTCCGGCGAGGTCTGGCTGGCGTACCGGTCCCACTGGTACTGCTCGGTCCAACCGGACACATACGCGATCGGTACGGCACCGTGGGCCCGGTCGCCCGTCGCGTTGAACAGCAACCGGGCGTCGTCGTCCCCCGAGAGGTGGAACGTGTAGACGTCGGTGCGCTCGGGGGTGACGACGGCACGGAGCCGCGAGGCGTGGTTGTTGCCCCGCATCGGCGGCACCTCGAGGCCGGTCGAGAGCGTCGTGGTCGACGCCGGAAGGAGGCCGGCTGGCACCGACGTCAGCGTCCACCATCCGGTGTCCCAGTGATCGTAGGTGACCGCCGGCTCGTCGCCGGCGGGCGGGGCGACGGGTTCGGGATAGGGCCCGACCGCCGTCACGACGACCCGGCCGACCTCACGCCGACGCCCGGCGTCGCTGGCCGGTGCCACTTCGACGAGATAGCGCGTGTCCGGCACCAGATCGTCGAACACGACCGACGGACCGTCCGAGATCACCTCGCGTGCCTCGCCGGACCCCTCGAGCCTGACTTCGTACCGGTCGGCACCCGCGACGGGCGCCCAGCCGAGGGCGATCGTCTCGGGTCCGACCGCGGTGGTCCACTGCGGATCGGTCATCGCGGCGGGGAGATCGGGCAACCCGACGGGCGTCGCGGTGCGCCAGCCGCCGCCTCCGAGATGTGTGGCTTCCAGCACCCTGGCCGGCACGACCTGCCGATCGAAGCCGTCGGCCAGTTCCCAGGCGACGGAGAAGTGGTCGTCGCCCGACCCCTCCTTGCCGATCGCTTCGAAATAGTACGAGTTGCCCGCCTCGAGCTGCAACCACACCGAGCGCTGGCTCCAGAACCGGTTCCACTGGCGGTAGGTCGTCCAGCCGGCGACGTAGGCGATCCGCTCCGCTCCGACCGGGTCGGCCCCGGTGGTGTTCATGAACAACCGCATGTCGTCGTCGCCCGAGGCCCAGAAGCGGTAGAGCCCGGAGTCCTCGGGGGTGACGAGGGTCCGCAGCCGGGTCGCGTAGGCGTCGCCGAGGTTGACCGGCGCTTCGAAGCCGCCCACCTGCTCGACCGTCTCGTCGGGTTCCGTTCCGCTACGTACGTCGGCGAGCGATTGCCCGGCCACGTCGTACCATCGGTCGATCGTGAGATCGGCGGCCGGAGCATCAGGTTCGTCGCCGGTGTACGGCACCAGCCCATCGACACCCGACTCGACGACACCCGGCTCGACGACACCCGGCCCATCGACACCCTCCGGCCGGGACATCGACGGCCAGAGGGCTGCCGGCCACGGGGCCACCGACCGAGCCGGTCACGACGGCGGCAGCGAACACGAGGACGACCGACGCACGTCGGCGGATGGGTGTCATAACACCTGTATCGCCCCGGGTGGTCGACGACTTCACACGGATCTCACATTCTTGAGAGAACGCTGAGAGGAGGGCGTCGGGACATGTCCGTCCCCGTGGTCGGGGCCGGCGAGCAACGGCTCGCCACGGTCGGGAGCAGTCCGGCCGTTCGGCGCGCCAGACGCCCGGACTCGACCCCCGCGGCCGACAGGTCGCCGGAGTCCGTTCCGGCCGGGGTCCGTGCGGGCAACGTTCGCCCTCCGAGCAGGTCGGCCCGACCTTTCGACGTGGGCGGGCGACGAGCCACCGCGTCGACCGGGGCGCGTGTCGGCAGCCCGTCAGCGCGCACCACG
>CAXBAZ010000362.1:0-4920 GCA_963973395.1 uncultured Acidimicrobiaceae bacterium | reverse complement strand
CGTCGACTTCGATCAGGATCTCGCGGTCGCCGATGATCTGGCGGAGTTGTTCGATCTTGGGTTCGACCGCTGGGATGTAGGACTGTCCTCCGAACCCTGGGTTGACGGTCATCGCGAGGACGAGGTCGAGCCGGTCGAGGACGTGGCGGATCACGTCGGCGGGCGTCGACGGATTGAGCGCGACGCCGGCCTTGGCACCGAGTTCCTTGATCCGCGACAGCGTGCGGTCGAGATGAGGGCATGCTTCGGCGTGCACGGTCACCATGTCAGCCCCAGCGCTGACGAAGTCCTCGAGATACGGGTCGACAGGCTCGATCATCAAGTGGACATCGACGAATCGGTCGGTGGATCGGCGGACCGCATCGACCATGAGCGGTCCGATCGTGATGTTGGGGACGAAATGGCCGTCCATCACGTCGACGTGGACCCATTCGGCGTCGGAGACGTCATCGAGTTCAGCGCCGAGGCGAGTGAAGTCTGCTGCGAGGATCGACGGTGCAATGATGACTTCAGACATGTTCTTGCTCCGTGATTCCGTTGTCGGACTGTGTGGCGAAGACTCGGCTGGCCTGGATGTCTTCGGCATCGATGGTGCTGAGGTCCGAGAGCCGCACGGTGCCCTTGGCGACCTGTCGACTGGCGTGACGGAGCCGGGCGCGATCCAATGCGTTGCGTACCGATCGGGCGTTCGCGAAGTGGGATTGCCCGCGCCGGATCTCGACGTACCTACTGAAGAGATCGCGTCCTTCGTCGCTGAGCCGGTAGTGCTGCTCGGAGAGCAGTAGTTCGCCGATCGCGACGAGTTCGGACGTGTCGTAGTCCGGGAAGTCGATGTGGTGGGCGACCCGTGAACGAAATCCAGGGTTGGACGAAAAGAATGTGTCCATCCGGTCGGCGTATCCGGCGAGGACGACGACGAGATCGTCGCGCTTGTCCTCCATCACCTGCAGCAGGATCTCGATGGCTTCTTGGCCGTAGTCTCGTTCATTCTCTGGGCGATGGAGGTAGTACGCCTCGTCGATGAAGAGCACGCCGCCCATCGCTTTCTGGAGGACTGCCTTCGTCTTGGGCGCGGTATGACCGATGTACTCACCGACAAGGTCGTCGCGGGTGACGGTGACCAAGCGAGCGGTACGGAGGTACCCCAACCGATGAAGAATCTCTGCCATGGCGGAAGCGACGGTGGTTTTTCCCGTGCCCGGATTGCCGGTGAAGCTCATGTGCAGCGTCGGAGCGTCAGCGCTCAGGTCGTGCCGCGCTCGAATCCGGTCGACCAACAGCAGTGCGGCGATGTCGGCGATGCGTTGCTTGACCGGAGCGAGTCCGACGAGCGAGTGCCCGAGTTCGTCGAGGTAGTCGTCGATGCCTGACTCGGCGCGTTCGGCTGCCAGGTCGACCATCACGTCGCCCGGCGTGGCAGTCTCCACACGTTCCGTGTCATTGACCGAGGTCACGGGTATCGAGATCCAGTCGGCCGGTCGGTGCTGTACGGCCGGGTCGTGTAGGTCATGTTGCGACCGGAGCCGACTTGGCGCTGCAGATCAAAGCCGCCTTCGGTGCTGGGTCGACCGACGATGAACGACATGCGCAGGCTCTCCCAACCCTTCGTCGAGTCGAATGCGGCGACGCGGATGTACTGCTCTCCAACGGTCTCTCGGCATTCGCTCAGCGATTCCATGAACGGGCCGACGCTCGCGAGGTCGAACATCGGGGGGGCCCACATCTCCCAATAGGTGTTGCGGGGGTGAGGGTCGTCGGTGTACTCGATGCTGACCGCCCAGCCGTTGTCGAGCGCGTATTGGATCTGGTTGCCGATCTGGTCGTCGGTGAGGTCGGGGAGGAACGAGAACGTGCCTTGGGTGAGTCTCATGTCGGTGTCTCCGGTGTTCAGGACGCCGATGGCGTCGGGACGAAGTCGGGTGCGTCGGTCGACGTGTAGTCGAAGGTCACGTCGCCCCAGGTGTCGAGTGCCCGTGCGAGCGGGCCACACGTCTTGGCGGCGTGCTGCAGGATCTCGGGGCCTTCCGAGTAGTAGTCGCGGCCCTCGTTGCGGGCCATCACCATCGCTTCGAGTGCGACTCGGTTCGCCGTCGCACCGGCGGCGATGCCGTCGGGGTGGCCGATGGTGCCGCCGCCGAACTGGAGGATCGTGTCCTCACCGAGGTAGTGCAGCAGTTGGTGCATCTGGCCGGCGTGGATGCCGCCGGAAGCGACGGGCATCACCTTGTTGAGCGCAGCCCACGGCTGATCGAAGAACACGCCGTGGGCGAGGTTCTGCTCGACGTGTTCTTCGCGCAGGATGTCGTAGATGCCGGCGATCGTCGCAGGGTCACCTTCGAGCTTGCCGACGACGGTGCCGGCGTGGATGTGGTCGACGCCGGCCATCCGCATCCACTTCGCGATCACTCGGAAGCTGACGCCGTGATCGCGCTGGCGGGTGTAGGTGCTGTGCCCGGCACGGTGGAGGTGGAGGAGCATGTCGTTCTTGCGCGCCCACGCCGACATCGACTGGATGGCGGTGTAGCCGATGACGAGGTCGATCATGATCACCGTCGAGCCGAGGTCGCGGGCGAACTCCGCCCGCTCGTACATGTCCTCCATCGTCGCCGCGGTGACGTTGAGGTACGTGCCCTTGATCTCACCGGTCGCGGCCTCGGCCCGGTTGACGGCTTCCATGCAGTACAGGAAGCGGTCGCGCCAATGCATGAAGGGTTGGGAGTTGATGTTCTCGTCGTCCTTGGTGAAGTCGAGGCCGCCGCGCAGGGCTTCGTACACGACCCGTCCGTAGTTGCGGCCCGACAAACCCCGTTTGGGTTTGACGGTTGCGCCGAGCAGGGGGCGGCCGAACTTGTCCAGCCGCTCCCGCTCGACGACGATCCCCGTGGGGGGGCCGGGGAACGTCTTGAGGTACGCAGCCGGGATGCGCATGTCTTCGAGTCGGAGTGCCTTGAGTGGCTTGAAGCCAAAGACGTTGCCGATGATCGAAGCCGTCAGGTTCGACAGTGATCCTGGTTCGAACAGGTCGAGGCCGTACGCGATCCAGGCGAACCACTGGTCGTCGCGGTTCGGGACGGGTTCGACTCGGTAGGCCTTGGCCCGATACTCCTCACACGCGGTGAGGCGGTCGGTCCAGACCACGGTCCACGTTGCGGTCGACGATTCGCCGGCCACCGCCGCTGCCGCCTCGATTGCGTCGACACCGTCCTGGGGTGTGATCCGGAACACGGCGAGAACATCGGTGTCGTCGGGTTCGTAGTCGGGTTCCCAGTAGCCCATCTCGGCGTAGGGCATGACCCCTGCGGCGTAGCGGTCCTTCTGGTTGGTGTTGTTGGTCATCTGTCTTCTCCTCTGTCAGGTCGTGGTGGCGACGACTCGTGGCCGGAGTTCGTCGGAGCGGTACTTGGCCGCCATGGCGTCGAGCGGTGCCGGGGGCCCGATTCGGGATGCCTGGCCCGCGGCGCCAAAGTGTTCGTATCGATCGCGACAGAGGTCGGCCATCGAGTCGATCGACGGTTTGAGGAACTTGCGGGGGTCGAACTCTGCGGGGTGTTCGGTCGCGATGCGGCGGAGTTGCCCGGCGATCGCCAGGCGGCAGTCCGTGTCGATGTTGACCTTGCGCACACCGACCTCGATGCCGCGCCGGATCTGGTCGACCGGCACCCCGTACGTCTGGGGCATGGCACCGCCGAACTCGTTGAACAGCTCCTGGAGCTCCTGCGGTACGGAGGACGATCCGTGCATCACGAGGTGGGTGTTGGGCAGTCGACGGTGGATCTCCTCGACTCGTTCCATGTCGAGGATGTCGCCGTCGGGTTTGCGGCTGAACTTGTACGCACCGTGCGAGGTGCCCATCGCGATGGCGAGGGCGTCGACGTTGGTCGCCTCGACGAAATCGGCTGCCTGATCGGGGTCGGTGAGCAGTTGGTCGCGGCCGAGGACGCCCTCGGCGCCGTGGCCGTCCTCGGCTTCACCGGTGCCGGTCTCGAGTGAGCCGAGCACGCCCAACTCACCTTCGACGGAGGCGCCGACGGCGTGGGCCAGATCGGTGACCCGTCGGGTGATCTCGACGTTGTAGGCGTAGGAGGCGGGCGTCTTGGCGTCGGCTTCCAGGCTGCCGTCCATCATCACCGAGGTGAAGCCCCAGCGGATGGCGCTGAGGCAGGTGTCGACGTCGTTGCCGTGGTCTTGGTGCACACAGATCGGCGTGTTCGGATACATCGCCTCGGCGCCTTCGATCAGCTTGGCGAGCATCGCATCGCCGGCGTAGGACCGCGCACCCCGGCTCGCCTGCAGGATCACTGGTGCGTCGACCTCCGACGCGGCCTGCATGATCGCGAGGATCTGCTCCATGTTGTTGACGTTGAACGCCGGCAGTCCGTAGCCGTGGTCGGCGGCGTGGTCGAGGAGTTGTCGAAGTGTGATGCGGGCCATGTCAGCGCGCTCCTTGCTGCAGTTGGGTACATGTATGGACGACGTCGAAGGCTTCGTCGCGGACGCGCTGGGCGGTGATGCCGAAGCGTTCGTAGAGGTCGCCGGCAGGGGCGGAAGCGCCGAAGCCGGTCATCGCGATGGTGCGGTCGCCGGGCTCGGTGAGGGTCGCCCACGACTGTGCGATCGATGCCTCGATGACGATGCGCGGCGCCGTGCCGAGGATGTCGCGGCGGTAGTCGTCGGGCTGTTCGGCGAACAGCTCGAGGCTCGGCATTGACACGACGGCGGCGCGGATTCCCGCCTCGGCGAGCAGGGTCCGGGCCTCGATGGCGATGCCGACTTCGGAACCCGACGCCAGCAGGGTGACCTGCGCAACGCCGTTGCCCGCGACGCGGTAGCCGCCGCGGTGGACCGACGAGGGTTCGCCGGAGTGGCGCCGATCGACGGGTCGCAGGCCCTGCCGCGACAGGACGAGCACGGTCGGGCGGG
>CAXBAZ010000361.1:0-4922 GCA_963973395.1 uncultured Acidimicrobiaceae bacterium | reverse complement strand
GTTGCGGCTGGCGGCCCGCCTGCACGACATCGGCAAGGTCGCCGTACCCGACTCGGTGCTCCGCAAGACCGGTCCGTTGACCGTCGAGGAGTACGAGATGATGAAGGCCCACACGAGCATGGGGCACCGCATCCTCGCCGGGAACTCGGCACCCATGTTCCAGATGGCGGCCGAGATCGCCCAGTCGCACCACGAGTGGTGGGACGGCAGCGGCTACCCGCTCGGCATCGGCGGTTCGTCGATCGCGCTGTCGGGCCGCATCGTCAGCATCGCCGACGTCTTCGACGCGCTGTGCAGCAAGCGGCCCTACAAGCGGGCCTGGCACCCCGAGGAGGCCGCCCGCTTCGTCGTGCTGGGCCGCGACGGTCAGTTCGATCCCGACGTGGTCGACGCGTTCGTCGCCGTGCTGAGCGCTCGCGACCCGGAACTGGGCGCGCAGCTCGGCTGACGCCGCGCACGATCGACCTCGGACGCGCCGATCAGCGGAGCGCGCGTGCGACCCAGTCGGCGACGAAGTCGGCGAGCGCCTCGGCGGTCATGTCGATCCGGCCGCCGCGCCACGCGTTGCTGAACGACGAGACCGATCCGAGCACGCCGAGCGCGAGCAGTTGCGGGTCGGCATCGAGGACCGTGCCGTCGATCTGTGCCTCGCGGATCAGTGCGGTCACGTCGTCGAGGTACACCTCGCTGCCCTGCTTCAGCGCGTCGGCGATCATCGGGTCCGCCCGCTCGACCTCGACCAGCGAGAAGTACGTCGCATGGTCGGCCATGAACCTCACGCTCGCCGCCGCACCCTGATGGATCCGGGTGAGCGCGTCGGCATCGCTCGACATCGCGGCGGCCTGGGCCCGGCGGAGCTGGTGGCGCATCGACCGCACCAGTTCGCTGAAGAGGTCGAGCTTGGTCGGGAAATACCAGTAGAACAGCCCCTTGGCGACACCGGCGTGGTCGCAGATGTCGAGGATCCTGGTCGCCGAGTACCCGCGTTCGGCGAACAGCACGATCGCCGCGTCGACGAGTTGTTGCTTGCGTTCGCGGCCCTGTTCGGTGAGCTGGCGATCGGCGGTGGCATGGGCGGACACGCCGCTAGTTCAGCTGGTCTTGACCGGTGGGTCAAGCCGATCCCCTGGTAGAACCGAGCGGTGAACTCGACCGTCATGCCAGGGTGCGCGCCGATCTCGCACCGCAACGGCGCGCCGACCGGCGTCGTCGTCGTCCACGGGTTCACCGGGAATCCGTCGTCGATGCGGGGGGTCGCCGAGGCGATGATCGCCGCCGGCCACGACCTCGAGCTCCCACGCCTGCCAGGTCACGGCACGACGATCGAGGAGATGATCACGACCGGCTGGACCGACTGGCTCGCGGAGACGGTCCGGGTCGTCGACGAGATCACTGAACGGGTCGACCGGGTGGTGCTGATCGGGCAGAGCGCCGGCGGAACGCTCGCGCTCGCCACCGCGTTCGGCCGTTCCGACGTCGCCGGGGTCGTGTGCATCAATCCGGCGACGTGCGTGCGCGACGAGGCGACGATGGCGATGGTCGACGAGCTGATCGAGGACGGCTTCGAGATCGTGCCCGGCGAGGGATCCGACATCGCCGACCCCGACTCGTTCGACATCGCCTACGACGGGACGCCCCTGCGGCCGCTCAAGTCGTTGATCGACGACGGCATCGTGCCGATCACCGACCGATTCGGCGAGCTGACGGTGCCGTTGCGGCTGTTCACCTCGCGCCAGGACCACGTCGTGCCACCGTCCGACAGCGAGCACCTCGCGTCGTCGTGGGGAGGGCCGGTCGAACACACGTGGCTCGAGCGCAGCTATCACGTCGCGACGCTCGACCACGACCGGGACATCGTGATCGCCGGTGCCGTCGACTTCGTCCGGTCGGTCCAGGCATGATGGGCCCGATGCTGGCATCGATCCCGAGCCCCTCGACCAACTCGATCTCGCTCGGCCCGCTCTCGTTGAGCGCGTACGGTCTGATGATCGCGCTCGGCGTCGTGGCTGCGATCTGGCTGCTCGGCCGCCAGTTCGAGGCCAAGGGTCTCGGCACTGCCGACGACGCCAGCTCGATCGGCATGTGGGGTGTCGGCGCGGGCATCGTCGGTGCGCGGCTCTATCACGTGGCGACCGACTGGGATCGGTTCTCCGACGACCTCGGGGCGATCCCCCAGATCTGGGAAGGTGGGCTCGGCATCCCCGGCGGGCTGCTCGCCGGGGTCCTCGTCGGAGTCTGGCAGGGTCGCAAGCACGGCATCGCACCCGCCGAGCTGCTCACGTGCGCCGCGCCCGCGATCCCGCTGGCACAGGCGATCGGTCGGTGGGGCAACTGGTTCAACCAGGAGTTGTACGGCAGGCCGACCGACCTGCCGTGGGGGCTCGAGATCGACGACGCCCACACCCCGGTCGGCTACGCCGCCGACACCACGTTCCACCCGACGTTCCTCTACGAATCGCTCTGGAACCTCGGACTCGTCGTCGTCCTGCTCTGGATCGACCGCCGGCTCCGGCTCGGCCCGGGACGTCTGTTCGGTGTGTACGTCATGGGGTACGGCATCGGCCGCTTCTGGATCGAGGGGCTCCGGATCGACGACGTGCAGTTGGACGACGTGGCCGGCCTGCGTTGGAACCAGTGGGTCGCACTGGCCGCGATCGTCGGCGGTGGCGCCTACCTGCTCGTCACGAGGGGCCGCCGGTGGCCCGGGACACCCGATCCCGACGAACCCGTCACCGACGACGAACCCGTCACCGGCGACGAACCCGACACCGGCGACGAACCCGACACCGGCGACGAACCCGACACCGGCGAACCCGACACCGACGAACCCGACACCGGCGACGAACCCGACACCGACGACCGGAGGGGGTCTGACCCCCTCCGGCCTGACGGAGCGTCGGCCGACGAGCGCGGCTGACCGTTCATCGCTCGCGGCTGAGCCCGCGGAACCGAACCGGTCGTTCGCCGAGCTCCTCGTCGTAGTGCGCCGCCCAGCCGGCGATGCGCGCCACTCCGAAGATCGGTGCGTCGAGCGGCAGCCGGCCGACGTGGATCAGGGCACCCAGCGCCAGATCGATGTTGGGCAGGTGGCCGATCGACCGACCGGCCTCGCCGATCACGGCGTCGACGACCGCCATGCGCCTCGGCGGCGCGGGGATGGATCGAACCGCCGTGAGCAACGGTTCGAACCTCGGGTCGCCGCGCCGGTACACGCTGTGACCGAAACCGGGCAGACGGCGATCACCGGTCAGTCCGGCGGCCACCGCGGCCACGGGGTCGGTGTCGGCGGCGAGTGCGAACAGCGCGGCCGACTCCTGGCTCGCTGCACCGTGCAACCGCCCTGCGACCACGTCGAGGCCGGCTGCGATGGCCGCGCCCGGCGTGGTCCTCACCGATGCGGCGACCCGCACGGCGAGCGTGCTGGTCGCGAGTTCGTGGTCGGCCAGCAGCACCAGGGCGCGGTCGACCGCGTCGACGAGCTCGGTCGACGGTTGCCGCTGCCAGGCACGGGTGAGCCGTTCGGCGATGGAGCCCCGCTGCGGTCCTCCGAGCACAGATGGGGCGATCGACAGCAGGCGGCGGGCGACGGCCGCTGGGTCGTCGCCGGCTTCGGTCGCCAGCGATCGGGCGGTGAGCGCCAGGGCCGTCAGCGGTTCGACCGGTGCGGCCGCGTCGACGACCCGTCGGGCGCGGGCGAGCACGTTGCGATCGACCCGCCACCCCGCCGTGTGGCCCGTCGTCTCACCCGTCAGCAAGAGGTCGGCGACGTCCTCGAACGAGTGCGTGTCGACCAGGTCGAGCACCCGGCGGCCGCGGTACGTCGGAGAGTCGTCGTGGAGGTGCGTGATCGCGGTTGCGATCCGGACGTCGATCGAGGGCCGGTCCGCGACCGCCCCCCGGCGGGTCCGGCTCGACAGCACCTCGAGTTCCGCCCGGTCGTAGAGCGACGTACGGCCGTCCACGGCCACCTGGCGGGTGATCAGCCCCCGGCTCACGTAGGCGTACAGCGTGGGCTTGGTCACGCCGAGTGTCGCGGCCGCCTCGTTCGCTCCGATCAGGGTCGACATCGGTCCATCGTGCCGCGACGACGTGGATGAGTCAATGTTGATGAAATCAATGTTGATGCAAGCGGGTCGACGGCGGACACTCGACGACATGAACGAACTGATCGACGTACCCGCCGGCCTCAACGGTGTCGCGGTGGCCGACACCACGATCGGCACCGTGCACGGAGACGAGGGCTTCTACCACTACCGGCAGTACGACGCGACGTCGCTGGCCCGGACCGTCGGCTTCGAGGACGCCTGGTTCCTGCTCGCTCACGGTGATCTCCCGACCGACGACGAACGGGAGCGGTTCCGTGCGCACGCGGTGGCGCGGCGTGACCTGCCGTCGGCGCTGGTCCCGCTCGTCGACACCGTCGGCCGGGCCGGCGGTCCGCCGCTCGCGCAACTGCGCACGGTGCTGTCGGCCGCCGGCGCGGTGCTCGGTTTCGCTCCGTTGCTCGATCTGACGCCCGAGCAGCGAGGTGAGCAGGCGCTGCACGTCGCCGCGCTCGTTCCGACCGTCCTGGCGGCGCTGCACCACGCGCGGGCCGGCACGACGATGCCGTCCGCCGACGAATCGCTCAACCATGCGGCGTCGTACCTGCGTGCCGTGACCGGGCGGGCACCGTCGGACGAGCACTCCCGAGCCCTCGAGCAGTACCTGATCCTGACGATCGACCACGGGTTCAACGCCTCCACGTTCACCGCACGGGTCGTCGCCTCGACGGGCGCGGACATCGCCGACGTCGTGTGTGCAGCGATCGGGGCGCTGGCGGGGCCGCTGCACGGTGGCGCGCCGAGTCGGGCGCTCGATGCCGTGGACGCGATCGGTGATCCGAAGCGCGCGGCGGCGTATGTGCGCTCCGAGGTGGCGGC
>CAXBAZ010000360.1:0-4930 GCA_963973395.1 uncultured Acidimicrobiaceae bacterium | reverse complement strand
CTTCCCGTCACAGGGTGCCGCGGCGAACGGTGCGATGGTCAAGCTGTCGGCCGACGGCGAGCTGTGCGTGTACACGCTGAACCCGACGCACATCATCGTCGACGTCAACGGCGTCTACCTCTGACCGACCGTAACGTTCGGTGTCTGACACCGAACGTTGCGTTGCCGGTCAGCGGCGGAGGTCCGGATCGGTGATGTAGGCCCGATAGCGGAGGGTGTACACGGAATCGCCCGACAGGATGCCGCCGCGGCCGAGCATCCGGCCACCCTCCCAGTTCGAGAGCCCGAGCTCCGGCGCGTTCAGCGCGTACTGACCATCGACCCACCGGGTGAAGCCGTCGCCGACGAACGGAGCGTCGACCGTCGCGAAGAAGGCGTCGTGAGCCGCCGGCGAGTCACTCACCAGCGAGGCGACGAAGCGCGGGCTGTACGTGTTGCAGAGTTCGATCGCCTCGTCGACGCTCGCCACGACGTGGAGCGTCGCCTCGGGCGACGCCTCCCACTCCCATTCAACACCGAGCGTGTCGACACCGATCCGCGAGACGAACGGTTCGTCGTGCACACCGTCGGCCCGGACGACGGACGACCGACGACGCCACCACCCGTCGGGAACGAACTCGGCCGCGGCGTCGGTGACGTGCAGTCGCGCATCGCTCCCCCGGAGCTCGGCGGCGCTTCGTGCCGCATCGAGAAATGCCGGCACGAGTTCATCGGCTCGCTCGTGCACGACGCAGCACACGTTCAGCGTGTTGCACACCTTGCGGTCGAGTGAGTTCGTCACGGTCCGGACGAACCGATCCGGATCGGCGTCGGGTGCCGCGACGAGCCAGGCGCCGCCCGTGCCGTGGAGGCTGACGGGCACGCCGGCCTGGCGGGCGACGGCACCCAATTGTGCGACAGCCGGACCCGAACCCCGGGCGACGGCGAGCGACAGCCGCGTGTCGGAGAACAGCGCCCACCCGGCAGCGTGCGCTGCCGACGCCACCAATGCCACCGTGCCGTCCGGCAGACCGGCCCCGGCGAGGGCGGGGTCGAGCGCGTGCTCGACGATCGCCTGGGCCGTGCCGAGCGCGTCCGACCCGATCCGGAAGACGACGGTGTTGCCGGTCCGTACGACGCCTGCCGCGTCGGCGAACACGTTCGGACGTCCCTCGAACACGAAGCCGACGACGCCCAACGGTGCCCGCCGTGCTTCGACCTTCCAGCCGTCGTGCTCGACGACGCGATCGGCCACATCGCGTGCGCCGGGCGCGTCCGCCCACCCGCGGAGCCCGGCGATCATGTCGCCCCGCATCGAATCGCCGAGCAGCAGCCGCGTCGTCGACCGGCCCCGGTCCGCCGCCCGCTCGACATCGGCTCGGTTGGCGGCTGCGATCGGCTCGAACGTCGTGTCGTCGGCCAGCCGATCGGCGAAGCCTCGGAAGAACGTGGTGATCTGATCGTCGGTGCACCGAGCGAGCGCGGCGAATGCGGCGCGGGCGCGGGTGACCGGGGCGGCGGCGTGTTCGAACTCGGCCTTCGGCACGTGGAGCAGGTCGCCGGACAGCGGATCGACGATCAGCCGATCACCCGGCCCGAACGCGGCGGCCAGCTCGGTCGACACGTGCGTGACACGGTTCCCGCCGAACACGATCGGCTGTCCGGCGGTCAGCGCGTCGAGCCCGAGGGTCGTCGCAGCGAGATCGTCGGATGCGTCGGCCATGGGCCGGAAGCGTACGCTTGCCCCATGGCCGAGCCCAACGATCGTCTCTACTTCCGCCAGCTGCTGTCGGGGCGCGACTTCGCCGCCGGCGACCAGCTGGCCGCCCAGATGGTCAACTTCGTGTACGCGATCGGCGACCGCCGGACCGGCGAGTGTGTGCTCGTCGACCCCGCCTACGACCCGGGCGCGCTGGTCGACACCGTGGCTGCTGACGACATGACCGTCACCGGCGTCCTGGCCACCCACTACCACCCCGACCACGTGGGCGGATCGATGATGGGGCACGGCATCGCCGGTGTCGCCGATCTGCTCGAACGGGTGTCGGTGCCGATCCATGTCCAGCGCGACGAGGTGCCGTGGGTCACCCGGACGACCGGCCTCGACGAGACCGACCTGATCGCGCACCATTCCGCCGACGTGGTCATGGTCGGCGAGATCGAGATCCAGCTGGTGCACACACCCGGCCACACCCCCGGCAGCCAGTGTTTCCTCGTCGACGGCCGGCTGGTGTCGGGCGACACCCTGTTCCTCGACGGGTGCGGACGCACCGACCTGCCCGGCAGCGACCACGCACTGATGATCGAGAGCCTCGGCCGCCTGGCGAAGTTCGACGACGACATCGTGCTGTACCCGGGGCATCGGTACTCGATGGCGTCGAGCGCCACGATGGGCTCGGTCAAGCAGTCGAACTACGTGTTCGACCAGGTGCTCGGCAACTGAGCGCCGCCGTTCCGGTCGTCACGGGCATCCGATGTCGTGCATGACCGCGCACGGCTGACACAGCACGATCCGTCCGTCGGACGTGTCGAGCGCCTGTGCCGACGATGACCCGCACGCCACGCACTCCGGCGCCGGCGCGGCCGCGCCGGTCGAACGCTCGCTGTCGTGCCCGGGATCGCTCCTCACGGCTGCGACGATACGCGATCGGCCGTCACCACGTGTCGATGTTGGGACGCGGCTGCACGTCGGGCGGGCGCGGTGGCGCCGAGTCGAGCAGCGTGGTGATCCAGCGCCGACTCTCGGCCGGGTCGATGACATCGTCGATCTCGAAGTACTCGGCGATGCTCAGGGCCTTGCCGTGCTCGTACAGGCGGTCGACGAGCTGCCGGAACAGGGTGGCGCGCTCGTCGTCGGTCTCGCAGGCGTCGAGCTCCTTGCGGTAGCCGAGCCGTACCGCTCCCTCGAGACCCATGCCACCGAACTCCCCGGTCGGCCAGGCCACGCAGGCCAGCGGCGCCTTGGTCGAACCGCCCATCATCGCCTGGGCCCCGAGTCCGTACGACTTGCGCAGCACGATCGACACCATCGGCACGCTCACGTTCGCCCCGGTGACGAACAGCCGGCTGCAGTGCCGGACCAACGCTGTCGCCTCGACGTCGGGGCCGACCATCATCCCCGGGGTGTCGACGAGCGTCACGATCGGCAGCCCGTGGGCGTCGCAGAGCTGCATGAAGCGGGCGGCCTTGTCGGAACCGGCGCTGTCGATCGCGCCCGCCAGGTGGGCCGGGTTGTTGGCGATGACACCGACCGGCCGGCCTTCGACGCGGGCGAGTGCGGTGATCATGCCGATCCCGAACTCACGTCGGAGTTCGAGTACCGTCCCGCCGTCGAACATCCGGTCGATCGCCTCGCGCACGTCGTAGCTGCGCAACCGGTCGACCGGCACGACGTCGCGCAGTTCCGTCTGGTCGGCACACACCCAGTCGTCGACCCGGCCCTGGAAGTACGACAGGTACTGCTTCGCCAACGCCGTCGCGTGCGCCTCGTCGCGGGCGACGAGATCGACCACCCCGCTCGACCGTTGGACCGACATGGGCCCGACCTCGCCGGGCTCGTACACACCCAACCCTCCGCCCTCGATCATCGCGGGGCCGCCCATGCCGATGTTCGAGTCCTCGGTGGCGATCACGACGTCGCAGCACCCGAGGATCGCGGCGTTCCCGGCGAAGCAGTAGCCGGCGTTCACCCCCACGAGCGGCACCGTGCCCGACAGCTGAGCGAACCACAGGAACGCCAGACAGTCCAGCCCGGTCACTCCCCCGGTGTCGGTGTCGCCCGGCCGACCGCCGCCACCCTCGGTGAAGAACACGATCGGCAGCCGCAACCGTTCGGCGACCTCGAACAGGCGGTCCTTCTTGCGATGGTTCCGATGGCCCTGCGTGCCGGCCATCACGGTGTAGTCGTAGGAGACGGCGATGGCCCGCGCGGCCCGCCCGGCGAACCGGTCGCCGTTGACGGTGCCGATGCCGCCGATCATCCCGTCGGCGGGCGTGCGGGTGATCAGATCGTCGTGGGTCCGCCGTTTGGCCTGCGCGGCGACGACGAGCGGGCCGTACTCGACGAACGAGCCGACGTCGACGAGGTCGGCGACGTTCTCCCTGGCGGTCCGGCGACCGCGGGCGCGCCGCCGTTCCACGGCGTCGGGACGGGCGTCGTCGGTACCGAGTGTTCGCCGGGCGAGCACCTCGCTCAGATCCCTGCGATCGAGTCCCTTCGGACCACTGTCGGTGGCGGGAGCCGGCAGATCGGCCGTGTCGCCGCCCGGCGCGAGCACGAACATCGGGTCGCCGGGATGCACCGTGGCACCGACCATGACGCCGATCGAGTGCACGACACCTGCGGTGGGCGCGACCACCTCGTGGTGGAGCTTCATCGACTCGAGCAGTGCCAACGTCGTGCCGGCCGCCACCGCGCTGCCGACCTCGACCGCGATCGACACGACCGTGCCCTGGAGTTCGGATGTGACGGCGGTGCTCTCGGCTGTGTTGTCGGCCATGCGGCCGATCCTTGCAGTCAGTCGGTTCCGGGACGACGTTGGAACGCCGTGATCGACTGTTCGCCCATCACCAACTCCGCGGCGACCGCCGCGAACAGCGCCGGCACGACGAAGTTCGGCCGGCCGGTCGTCTCAGCGACGAACATGACGGCGGCGAGCGGCACCCGGTACCCGGCGCCGAGGAAGGCCGCGATCCCCAGGAGCGTGTACAGCGAGGCCCGGTCGTCGTGGATCAACTCGCCGACTCCGCGGCCGACGAGACCGCCGCCGACGACCAGCGGGATGAAGACCCCACCCACGCCGCCCCCGGCCAACGTGAGCGCCGAGGCGAGGCACCGGATGACGAAGATCGCGACGAGCAGCCAGATCGCGATGTCGGACTCTTCGAACAACCAGTCGCGGAAGACCTCGTATCCGGCACCGACGCTGAGCGGGAGTCCGGTCAACTCGCG
>CAXBAZ010000359.1:0-4944 GCA_963973395.1 uncultured Acidimicrobiaceae bacterium | reverse complement strand
CACGCCGTTCATGAACAGCACCATCACCAACAGTACGATCGAAGCCGCCGCGGTGACGGCCCTGAAGTCGTCACCGGGCTGGCGTGCATAGCTGAAGATCGCCACGGGCAGGGCCGTGAACGGTCCGGACATCTGCTCGATCAGACTCTGGTTGCCGGTACGCAACAAACCCGTCGCCGCGCCGACGAGCAACACTGGTGCCGCTTCGCCCGCAGCTCGGGCCAAGGAGAGCACCGTGCCGGTCAGGATGCCCGGAGCAGCAGACGGGAGCACATGACTGCGGACCGTCTCCCACTGCGTGGCACCGACGCCGAGCGCCCCTTCGCGGATGCTGCGCGGCACCGCTCTCAGGGCCTCCGATGTCGTGATCACCACGATCGGGAGTACCAGCGCAGACAGTGCCAGACCCCCTGCGAACACTGTTCGCCCGCCGGTCAAACCGCCGAGTGCCTGCACGAAGATCGCAAGGCCGAGCAGGCCGTAGACGATCGACGGAACGCCGGCGAGGTTGCGGACGTTGACCCGTGTCAACCGGACGAACAACGATTTGTCGGCGTACTCCTCGAGATACACCGCGCAGGCGATGCCGAGCGGAAAGGCGACGAGGACGACCATCCCGCAGAGAATGAGCGTGCCGCGGATCGCCTGCCCGACCCCCGCCTGCGAGGCGCTTTGGGAGTTCAGGTTCGTGGTGAGGAAGTCGCCGGAACGGTCGGTCCACACGGGCCAACTCCGGATGAGCAGATCCACGATCAGCACCAGCAGCACGAGCATCGACAGAGCGAGCGTTGCGATCAGGACGGCCTCGACCAGCTTGCTGCGGGCATCGATGCCCTTTCTGGTCAGCCCTGCGGTGACCGAACGAGCGGTCGAACCGCCCATGTCGGACGGGGTGGTGAGGGGCATCAGTAGACCTCCCGCACCCGGTTGACCAGCCAGTCGCTCAGCAGATTCAAGACGAGCGTCATGATGAACAGCAGCAGCCCGATGAAGTACAGGCTGGGGAACGCCAGGTCGTCCCCGGCGACCTGGTCGCTGCCGAACCCGAGCGCGGCCATCGCCGCCGTCATCGTCTGACCGGGCTGGAGCGGCGTGGTCTGGAACAGGCCGCCACCGACCGCTCCTGCGGCGATCGCCACGACCATCGTCTCACCGATCGCGCGGGAAATGCCGAGGATGAGCGCCGCGACGATGCCCGATATGGCAGCGGGAAACACGACACGGAACGTCGTCTGCATGCGCTCCGCGCCCAGCCCGTAGGACGCTTCACGCAACGCGAGGGGCACCGCTCGCAGTGCATCCTCCGCCACCGAGGCGATGATCGGAATCGTCAGGATGCCGACACCGATGCCGGCGGCAGCGAGCGTGAACGCCTTGTTCGCTCCGCTGAACAGCCGGACGACCAGCTCGGGGTTGATGAACGAGATTGCGAAGTAGCCGAGCACCACGCTCGGAATGCCCGCGAGCAGCTCGATGATCGGCTTGAAGAACCGGCGTACCCCCGGTCGGGCATATTCGGCCAGGTACACCGCGGCACCGAGCCCGAGCGGCACGGCGACGAGCATCGCGATGGCCGTCACGAGGAACGTACCGACGACGAGGGTGCCGATGTCGAACATGCCGCGTCGTGGGAACCAACCGATGTCCGTGAGCGCTCCGAGGCCGTCGTCGGTCTGGGACAGGTTCTGGAGGAAGGTCCATGCGTCGAAGACCAAGGTGACGATGATGAGCACCGTGACCAGCAGCGTCGTGGCGGCGCCGGTCCGGAACACCCACCGGGCCGCGGTGTCGCGGTGTCGGCGTCCGGGCCGTGTGGTGAGATCGATCGAGGGCGGGGGATGGGAGACGACGGAGGTGGCGGTCATCTGGTGCGCTTTCACTCGTGGACGGGCAGAGACTAGACGGTCTCGGGGATGGGCCGCACTGGGCGACCCACCCCCTCGACCGGGTGTTCACGTCACTCGCGGGTGCCGGTCTCCTTGGCCTCCCACACGCCCTGCACTTCGCCGACCTGCTCGTCGTTCAGCGGAACGTACGGCACCTGGCCGTCACCGGTGCCGACGAGGGTGGTGATCGCTTCGTTCACGTAGAAGTCGACGAACGGCTCGAGTGCCGGGTTCTCGTCGAGCTTCGTCGTGTTCACGTAGATGAACAGCGGACGGGCGATCGGGAACTCGCCGCTCGCGATCGTTTCGGGGGTCGGCTCGACACATCCGTCGCCACCGTCGATCTGGAGCGGCTTGACGACGTCGAGGTTCTCCTCGACGAACGCAAATCCAACCCAGCCGAGCGAGGTCGGGTTGGCTGAGATGCCTTCGATGATCACGTTGTCATTGGGGCTCGCGGTGTAGTCGGGACGCACGTTCGCATCCTCGACACCGAGCTCCTCGCCGACCGATTCGATCACGATCTCGACGAAGCTGTCGAACGTGCCCGACTCCTCACCCGGGGCGGTGACCGTGAGGTCGGCGTCCGGGTACGGAGTGTTGACCGCGCCGAGGTCGGTGACGGTGGCGGCGTACTCGTCGGCGAGCGCCGTGGCGTCGGACCAGTTGTTGATGCCGGTGGCGTCGGGCCCGAGCAGCGCGTACAGGTCGACGAACGACAGGCACTCGACGGCCTCGTTCTCGACCGAGGTGATCGGCGACAGACCGTCGACGGCGACCGTCAGTTCGACGAACTCGATGCCGTTCGCCTCGCAGTCGGCGATCTCCTCGTCGGAGATGGCCCGTGAAGCGTCGGAGACGTCGGTCTCGCCGGCGCAGAACAGCGCGAAGCCGTCGCCGGTGCCCGGTCCTTCGACGGTGACGGCCACGTTCGGTGCCAGGTCGGCGAAGGCACTGCCGGCCGCGATCGAGATCGGCTCGACCGTGGACGAGCCGGACACGAAGATGCTGCCGGACAGCGAGCTCAGGTCGGTCTCGCCGCCGCCGGTGTCCTCGGTCATCTCGGCGGTGTCCTCTGACATGTCCTCCGTCATGTCCTCGGTCATCTCTTCGGTCGCCGGGGGATCGGTCGGGTCGACGACCTCGGCGGTCTCTTCGGCGGTGCCGGGATCGGTGGTGTCGTCGTCGTCGCCGCCACATGCGGCGAGGGCGAGCGAGGCGACCACGGCTGCGGCTACGAACCTCGTACGGGTGATGTTCACGCTGGGAACTCCATTCACGATGTGTGTGTTCGGGGACCGCGGGAAGTGCGATCCGGTGCCGGACGCTACGGATGCCAAGTGAACCGCACCCCCGATCGGCGTGGCCACACGGTGAACTCTGGACATCGGTGCCCGTCGCGAATCCCCTGGTCAGGGCGGCGTCGTTCACCTCGAATTCACTCGAACATCGCTTGCAAGCGCTTGCATCACCCTCCCCGCCGCCAGGTGAACGGCGGGTGAACCTGCCACCCGCTCCCGGATCATGTCGGGGACACGACCGGGGATCGTGACGTCAGCGGCGACTCTGGTGTTGCCGCTCGACGGCCCAGCGGTACATGCGCTCCTGGGCGTCGGGTTCGAACACGTCGGGGTCGCCGCAGCGGAGCCACGAGTCGTCGGGCTGGAGCTCCCAGCGCACGATGTCGTCGGCGAGGTCGAACGCGAACACCTGATCGAGCCACTCCCGGTGTTTCGGGTGGTCGATCGGCACGAGCACCTCGACGCGACGGTCGAGGTTGCGCGGCATGAGATCGGCCGAACCGATCAGGTACGTCGGCCCGTCGTCGGGCTCGCCGTGGCCGAACCGGTAGATCCGACTGTGTTCGAGGAAGCGCCCGAGGATGCTGCGCACCCGGATGTTCTCGGACAGCCCCGGCACACCCGCCCGCATGGTGCAGATGCCGCGGATCACGCCATCGATCTGCACCCCGGCATCGCTGGCGGCATAGAGCGCGTCGACGATCGCAACGTCCGCGATCGAGTTGCACTTGAGCGTGATCCGCCCCTCGGTGCCGAACGACGCCTCGTGTTCGATCAGATCGATCAGCTGGCGCTTGAGGTCGCGCGGTGCGACGAGCAGCGTGCGGTACTCCTCGCTGCGGCTGTACCCGGTCAGGTGGTTGAAGAGCTGCGTCGCGTCGGCGCCGACCTCGTTGTCGCAGGTGAGGAAGCCGAGGTCTTCGTAGAGCCGAGCCGTCTTCGAGTTGTAGTTGCCGGTACCGAAGTGGCAGTAGCGACGGAGCTGATCGCCGTCGTCGCGCACGACGAGGATGACCTTCGAGTGGGTCTTCAACCCGACCATGCCGTACACGACGTGCACGCCGGCACGCTCGAGCTGCTTGGCCCACTGCACGTTGTTTGCCTCGTCGAAACGTGCCTTCAGCTCGACCAGCACGGCGACCTGCTTGCCACGCTCGGCGGCGCGGATCAGGTTCGCGATCATCGTGCTGTCGCCACCGCCGGCACGGTAGAGCGTCATCTTGATCGACTGCACCCGTGGGTCGTCGGCGGCCTGCTCGAGGAACTGCTCGACGCTGCTCGCGAAGCTCTCGTAGGGGTGGTGCACGAGCACGGCCCGGTCGCGCATCACGGAGAAGATCGGCCGATCGGTGCCTTCGGCGAGGAACAGACGCCCGGGGGTGACCGGCGGCCAGGCGCGGTCTTTCAGCTCGGGCCGCTCGAGCGAGTGGAGCTGCCAGAGGCAGCTCAGGTCGAGCATCGCCCGATGCTTCGACACGTTGCGGGGGTCGAGTTCGAGCTCACGGATCAGCAGCTCGAGCAGCTCGTTGCCGATGTTCTCCTCGACCTCGAGACGGATCGCCTTGTTGAACCGCCGCTTCCGGAGTTCGAGCTCGACCGCTTCGAGCAGATCGTCGGCTTCGTCCTCCTCGAGCGTGAGGTCGGCGTTGCGGGTGACCCGGAACACGGCCCACTCCTCGACGATCATCCCGGCGAACAGCGTGTGCAGATGGGCCCCGATGACCTCTTCGGCCGGGACGAACCGTCCATCGCCCAAC
>CAXBAZ010000358.1:0-4950 GCA_963973395.1 uncultured Acidimicrobiaceae bacterium | reverse complement strand
GACGTTCGGGGCGAGTCGCCGATGGGTGGTCCTCCGGCACGTCGTGCCGAACGCTATCCAGCCGGTCATCGTGCTCGGGGCCCACATGCTGGGCGTGGCGTTGCTCGTCGAGGCCTCGCTCAGCTTCCTGGGCCTCGGCACACCACCGCCGCTGCCGAGCTGGGGGAGCATGCTGCGGGACGCGACACGCTCGCTCGACGGGCTGGCCGTGCAGATCGTCTCTCCAGGGCTGGCGATCGCCTCGACGCTGCTCGCGATCAACACGATCGGCGACGACCTCCGTGACCGACTCGATCCCAGGGGAACCACCAAGAACCTCTGACCGGTGACGTACGGTTCGAACGTGACCGAATCGGTTGACCTGATCATCCTGGGTGACGTCGTCGTGACGATGGCGATCGACGGGAACGACGTGCGCGACGGTGCGGTCGTCGTGCGCGGCGACCGGATCGTCGACGTCACCACCGCCACCGATGCGGCCGAGCGCTTCGTCGCGACCGAGACGATCGGCGGGCCGGGAACGGTCGTGCTGCCCGGCCTCGTGAACGCTCACCAGCACCTGACCGGAGACCGCCTGATCAAGTCGACGATCCCCGACGACCTCGGCCTCGACGAGGCGCTCGAGCAGTGGGCGCTCCCGTCACACGACGCACACACCGGGGACCTCGACGAGCTGTCGGCCACCTTGTCGCTGATCGAGGCGGTGACGAACGGCGTCACGTTCACGGTCGAGGCGGGCACGGTCGCACACCCCGACCGGGTGCTCGCCGCGTTCGACGCCGTCGGCGTCGGCGGCACCCTGGGGTCGTGGGGTTGGGATGTCGAAGGTGGCACCCACGCCGGCACGGTCGACGAGGTGCTCGAACGACAGCGCCGCGTGCTCGAACTCACGACCGACCACCCTCGCGTCGACGGATGGATCACGCTGGTCGGCCACGACCTGATGAGCGACGAGCTCGTGGTCGCAGCCGGCGAGTTGGCCCGGGAGCACGGCACCGGGTTCACGTTCCACATGTCGCCGAGCAGGTCGGATGCGGTCTCGTACCGCCGGCGGGTCGGTCGCCGGCCGTTGCAGCACCTGGCCGACCTGGGTGTGCTCGGCGATCACCTGCTCGTCGCCCACGCCGTGCACATCGACGACGCCGAACTCGACCTCGTGCTCGATCACGACGTCGCCGTGGCATCGTGCCCGTGGGCGTACCTGCGGCTCGGTCAGGGCATCAGCGGTTCGTTCCACCATCCCCGTCTGATCCACCACGGCGGGCGGGTGGCGCTCGGTTGCGACAGCGAGAACGCCGGGGACGCGATCGACGTGTTCGCCGCCGCCCGACTGTTCGCCGGGCTCGCCAAGGACACCCGGGGTGAACCCACCGCGTTCTCGGCACGTCGGGCACTTCGGCTGGCCACGATCGACGGCGCGCGTGCACTCCGGCTCGACCACGAGCTCGGCTCGCTCGAAGCGGGCAAGCGGGCCGACGTCGTGTTGGTCGACACGACCGGCCCCGCGTGGACACCTCACGCCGACGATCCGACCCTGGCGCTCGTGTGGGGCAGCGACGGAAGAGCGGTCCGCGACGTGGTCGCATCCGGTCGGGTCGTCGTGCGCGACGGGTCGTGCGTGACGATCGACCACCGGACGCTGGTTGCCGGAGCGCAGGAAATGCATCGGCTCCTGGTATCCAAGTGTGGTGCGCATTCTCGTGACCAATGACGACGGCGTCCTGGCGCCGGGCATCCTCTCGCTCGCCCGGGCGATGACCGAACACGGCCACGTCACCGTGGTGGCCCCCGACGCCGAGTATTCGGGGGCCGGCGCGGCGATCGGGGCGATCTGGGAGCGGGTGCCGCACGTGCCCCGCCACCGGCTCGACGGCGTGCCCGAGGCGTGGGCGGTCAACGGGCCGCCGGCGCTGGCCGTGATGTATGCCCGCCTCGGGGCGTTCGGCGAACCGTTCGACCTCGTCGTGTCGGGCATCAATCCCGGCGCCAACGTCGGCCGTTCCGTGTACCACTCCGGCACGATCGGCGCCTGCCTGTCGGGTCGCAACGGGGGTTGGTCCGGCATCGCCGTCAGTCAGGCTTCGGTCGGGTGGGGCGTCGAGGGACAGGCCTGGGACGACTCACACCAGAAGTGGGAGACGGCCGCGACGGTCGCCTCGGAGTTCGTGCGCGGCTACCTGAAGGAGCCGCCGACCGACGTCGTCGTCGCGAACATCAATGTGCCCAACGTCGAGCTGACCGACATCGACGGGTGGGCCGTGACCGAGGTCGGGCAGCTGCCGCCGCGAGCGATGTCGACCGCGACCCTGGTACCCCGTTCCGACCGATCCGACGATTTCGACGTCGATGTCACGTGGGGCGACCCGATCGACCTGCCCGATCACACCGATGGCGGCACGATCGAACGCAGCCGGGTGTCGGTCACATACCTCACCCGGCTCGAGGCCGAATCGCGCTCCGACATGGCGTCGGCCGAACATGCTCTCGACGACCTGCTGGGCCGACCTGCCACCGACCGGGACTCGGGCGGCTGATCGTCACGCGCCGAGCCTCACTCGACCACGACCGGTTCGATGTCGTCGGCCGGTTCGAAGCCGAGGACGTGGCCGTAGAACCAGAGCTCGGCCTCGGTCGCACGCACGATGTTCTCGGCGCGCCGGAACCCGTGACCTTCACCGTCGAACACGATCGACCCGACCGGCACACCGTTGCGACGCATCGCCGCGACGATCTGCTCCGAGTGGGCCGGCGGCACGACGGTGTCGACCGACCCCTGCAGCACGAGCAGCGGCGCCGAGATCTCGTCGACGTGGTTGATCGGTGAACGTTCGGCGTAGATGTCGGACCCCTCCGGCCACGGCGCCACCAACGACACGCTGTACTGCGATTCGAACTTGTGGTCGTCGCTGAGGAGCGCCACCAGGTCGGCGACGCCGAACAGGTTCGTACCGGTCGCGAACAGGTCGTGGCGGGCGAGCGCGAGCAGCGTCGTCGTGCCGCCCGCACTGCCACCGCGGATCACGAGTCGGTCGCCGTCGACGTCGCCCCGTTCGGCCAGGTACGTCGCCGCCGCCACGGCATCATCGACGTCGGACCTGCACCAGTTGCCGCGCAACAGGTTGCGGTAGTCGCGGCCGTAGCCGGTGCTGCCCCGGTAGTCGACGTCGACGACCGCGAAGCCACGGCTCGTCCAGAACCGCTGCCCCAGCCGGAGGTGGCGTGCCGCCGAGGACGTCGGTCCGCCGTGGATGAACACGACGAGCGGCGGCCGTTCGCCGGGCGGCAGCTCGTGGTCGGGATGGGCCGGCGCGGAGAACAACCCGTACGCCGTGCCACCGTCGGTGGTCGGGAACGTGATGAACTCGGGTTGCGGGAAGAAGGCCGGGTCGAGGCCGAGGTCGCGCGCCGGGCGGAGGACCTCGACCTCGTCGCCGACCAGCCGGACGACCTCGGACTCCTTCGAGTACGACGCACCGACGAACACCAGGCCGTCGCCGGCGCGCCGCAGCGACGTGATGGCCGTGTACGGCAGGTCGACACCCGAGCTGAGCCGGTCGCCGGTCGGGCCGCCCACCACGTGCACACCGCCCGCGTAGCGCGACCCGCCGAACACCCAGTGCGGCTCGACGATGTCGTAGGCGCCACCGGCCGCGTGGGTGATGTCGCCGGTGTCGAGCTCGACGGTGTACAGGTTCCACCAGTCGGTGCGATCGGTCGCGACCGTCAGCGTGCCCTCGGCGGTCCACGACGGTTCCTGGAGCGCTTCGTCGCCGTTGCCGACGAGGCGGTGTGCGTCGGTGGCGCGACCGTCGACGAGGTCGGCGATCCACAGTTCGGTCGAGTCCCACGGCATGTTCGGGTGCATCCACTGGACCCACACGAGGTGCCGCCCGTCGGGCGAGACCCGCGGCGCGGCATAGAAGTCGGCACCCGACGCGAGGATGACGATGCGCGAAGGATCGTCGGCCGCGGATCCGTCGGTCGGCACCGCGACCAGTTCGTTCACCGCCTCGCGACGGTCTCCCCCGGGCGGCGCGTGGCGTTCGTGCACGCAGACGTACCACGCGCCGTCGGGTGTGACCCGACCGTCGGCGTACCGGAGCGAGCGTGGTGGATCCGGATCCGGTGTCAGCACGCTGGGCGCCCCACCATGCTCGATCCGGCGCAGGCGCTGGTCGTCGTACTCGACGTAGTACGCGATCCCTCGGTCGACCCACCATGCTCCCCCGCCGTACTCGTGCACCGACGTGCGCACGTTCGCCCCCGCGGGTGTGATCTCGGTCGTCGAACCGGCACGGTGGCGGACGAGGGCCGTCCGTCCGGCCTCCTCGGGTCGCTGCTCGGCCCACCACACGTCGTCACCGTCGACGACCACCTCCCCGATCCCGACGGCGCCTCCGACGAGGGCGGCGGCGGTGATGGGTGACGGCCATGTTCCGGCAGGGAGTACCTTCATCGCGCCATCTTCCCACCCGCCGGTCGTTCACGGCCCACAGGATCCCGGATATGGTCTGACCAGCAGACCAATGCTACGGTGCAGACATTCCAGCTCGAACCATCCAGCTCGAAGGGACCGCATCATGAACTACCCCAACATCCTCGTCTTCGTGGACTTCCCCGTCGGCGACGTCGACGAGGCCAACCGCTTCTACTCCGAGGTGTTCGGATGGGAGATCGAGGAACGGATCCCCGGCGTCTTCCACCGCATCATGCCCGGCCAGAATTTCAAGCTCGACGACGGCACGCAGGGCCCCACCGGCAATCTCCACATGGGCCTCTCGTACGCCGGCGACGCTCGGCCCGATCCCCGGCCCGAGACCGAGCGCGGCGAACGGCGCATGTTCGACGGCGGTCGCACGACGCGGGCCTGGATCCTGATCTCGGACGACGACGACATGGACGCGATCATGGATCGTGCCGTTGCGAACGGCGGCACCGAGCAGTGGCGAC
>CAXBAZ010000357.1:0-4963 GCA_963973395.1 uncultured Acidimicrobiaceae bacterium | reverse complement strand
GACCTGCGATCAGCCGATGACGGGCTCGAGCGTCGCGTCCAGTTCCGTCTCGGTCGCGGCGTCGGTCACCCGGGCCGGTCCACGGATGATGAGGTAGGCGAGCGCGAAACCGGCCAGACCGACGCCGATCCACATCGACTGGACCCAGCCGTCGACGAACGCGTGCTGGGCCGCCTCGATGATCGCGGGGGCGCGGTCGCCGGCCTGCTCGGCGACCGCGAATGCGCTGCCGATGCCTTCGCTGGCCGGTTCGGCGAGCTCGGGCGGCAGACCTTCGAGTGCCGGCTCGATCGCATTCGCGTATCCCGAGCTGAGGATCGAACCGAGCAGCGCCACACCCACGGCTCCGCCGACCTCGCGGGACGTGTCGTTGAGCGCCGATGCGACGCCCTGCTTCTCGGCCGGCAACGTCTCGGTGATCGCCGCGGTCGACGGCGTCATCGTGAGACCCATGCCGAATCCGATGATGACGAGGCCCGGCAGGACCGACATGTAGCCGCCCTCGACCGAGGCGCGCAGTGCCAGCGTGACGAGTCCGATCATGAAGATCGCTACGCCGGCCATCATCGTGTTGTTGCTGCCGATCCGCTGCGCCACCCTCGGAGCGATGGTCGACGTCGGCATCATCATCGCGGCCATCGGCAGCAGGCGGAGCGCCGACCAGCCGATGACGGCCTGGAAGTACGGGAACAGCACGAGGAAGATGCCGAACATCACGGCGAACACGATCATGAGCGTCAGCGTGCCGGCGGCGAGACCCCGGTTGCGGAAGACCGAGATGTCGAGCAGCGGATCGGCGTGACGGCGTTCCCAGACGACGAAGCCCACGAGTGCGACGACGCCGGCGACGATGCCGGCCACGGTGATCGGATCGACCCAACCTCGCTCCGGACCTTCGTGGATGCCGAGCACGAGTCCGCCGATGGCGACCGCGGAGAGGATGGAGCCGAGCGTGTCGAACGGGTGCTCGCTGTCGTCACTGGAGTTGGGCACGTGTCGAACGGCCATCACGGCCGACACGGCGACGAGCACGACCGGGAGGGCGAACAGCCACCGCCAGGTGACCACGTCGACCATGAACGACGACACGAACAGCCCGATGATGCCACCGCTCCCGGCGAAGCCGGCCCAGATGCCGATCGCCTGCGCCCGATCTTCGGGCGGGAAGCTGGAGGTGATCACCGAGAGCGTGACCGGCATCACCATCGCGGCGCCCATGCCGGCGACGACTCGGGCGGCGATCATGAACGCGGTGGTGGTGGCGACTGCGGCACCGATGCTGGCCAGGCCGAAGAGCGCCAGGCCGACCAGTAGGACGGGCTTGCGGCCCCAGCGATCGCCGATGGCTCCGATCGGCATCAACAACGCCGCGAGGGCGATCGTGTAGGCGTTGATGATCCAGAGGATCGCGTTCTGGGAGGCACCCAGGTCGCTCGCCAGGTCCTGCTGGGCGACGTTGAGCCCCGACACCGATGCGATCACCGCGATCAGTGCGGTGCACATCGCGATCAGGATGTTGCGCTGACTCCGCTTGTCGGTCGCCAGCGCCGCCGGGTCGGGCGCCGAGGACGTGTCGGACGGGTGGACGGGTGGTGTGCTCACGGCGATGCCTCCGGGCGGTCGGTGGGATGATGGGGAACGAGCGCCGGACGACGCAACTATGAAACGAAACGGTATCGTAGTGAAAGAGCGGCGATCGTGCCACGAGGAGGCCCTGTGACATCGAACACAACAGCAGCTGCCGAGACCACCGGCGCCGCGACGTCCGACGACCCGGCAGCCGTCGATCCCCGGATCGCGCGCAGCCGCCGCGCGGTCCTCGCGGCGGCGACGGAACTGCTGGTCGAGGCCGGGCCGCGAGCGGTGACCGTCGACGCGGTGGCCGAACGATCGGGGGTGGCGAAGTCCACGCTCTACCGGCACTGGGAGTCGCGGACCGCGTTGCTCATCGACGTCATGTCGTGCAACGTGCCTGCGCTCGACACGCCCGATCCGGCGCTCGGCTTCCGGGCGGCGTTGCGCACGATGGTCCGCGACGCGGCGGCGACGATGGGTACGCCGGAATGGGCGGCACTGATGCCGGCCCTGATGTCCCTGAAGCAACACATGCCCGAGCTCCGGGAGTTGTCCGACGCCGACCAGCAACACAAGATCGGCGCGCTGGCCGCCGTCCTCGATCTCGGCGTGGCCGAGGGACTCCTGCCCGCCGACATCGATCCGCTGCTGGTCGCGACCGTGCTGATCGGGCCGGTCGTCTTCGCGATCCTCGGCGGGAACCTCGACCAGGTCGACGCCGTCGCCGAGTACTCCGTCGACCGCTTCATCGCCTCGTACACCACCTGACCGAGATGTGGTTCTGTGTCACCGATTTGATCGTCGACGACCAAATCGGTGACACAGAACCAGGCGCGAGGCGGGAATCGTCGGCGTGGTGGCGAAGTGCGCGTCGGTAGGATGTTCGGACTATGAGCAGCGGCCTGAACAGCGAGATCACCGCGGATCGACTCCGCCAGTCGTTCGTCGACTTCTTCGCTGCCAAGGACCACACCCCGGTCCCGTCGGCGAGTCTGATCCCGCACGACCCGACCGTGATGTTCACGGTCGCCGGGATGGTGCCCTTCAAGCCCTACTTCGTGGGTGACGAGGTGCCGCCCTACGCCCGCGCCGTCAGCTCGCAGAAGTGCGCCCGTGCGGGCGGCAAGCACAACGACCTCGACGACGTCGGGCGCACCAAGCGCCACCTGGTGTTCTTCGAGATGATGGGCAACTTCAGCTTCGGCGACTACTTCAAGGAAGCGATCATCCCCTGGAGTTGGGAGCTCGTCACCGACAGTCGCGAGAGCGGTGGCTGGGGCATGGACGGCGATCGCCTGTGGGTGACCGTCCACGACAGCGACGACGAGGCCGAGGCGATCTGGCACGAGCAGGTCGGCGTGCCGATGAACCGCATCCAGCGGCTCGGCGACAAGGACAACTTCTGGCAGATGGGCGACACCGGCCCCTGCGGACCGTGCTCCGAGATCCACATCGACCGCGGGCCCGAGTTCGGTCCCGACGGCGGGCCGCTCGGCGACCCGGCCGGCGACCGGTTCATGGAGTTCTGGAATCTGGTCTTCATGCAGTACAACCAGGCGCCCGATGGTTCGCGGACGCCGTTGCCCAAGCCGTCGGTCGACACCGGGGCCGGGCTCGAGCGAATTCTGGCGCTGCTCCAGGACGTCGACTCGGTCTGGGAGACCGACCTGATGTCACCGCTGATCGACACGGCCCAGTCGGTCACCGGCAAGCGCTGCATCAGCGGCGACTACGACGACCGCGACAGCTTCGCCATGCGAGTGCTCGCCGAACACGCCCGCTCCTCGACGATGCTCGTCAGCGACGGGGTGTTCCCGTCCAACGAGGGTCGCGGCTACGTGCTGCGCCGGATCATCCGACGTGCCGTCCGGTATGCCTTCCTGCTCGGCACCGAACAGCTCGTGATGCCGCGTCTGGTCGAGACCGCGATCGACGTGATGGGCAACGCCTACCCCGACGTCGTCAAGAACCGCGACTTCCTGCTCGGCGTGCTCACCCGTGAAGAGGCTGGCGATCCTCGACGACGAGTTGGAGTCGGGTGAGAGCCTGACGGGCTCGACCGCGTTCCTGCTCCACGACACCTACGGCTTCCCGCTCGAACTGACCCAGGAGATCGCCGGCGAGCGCGAGATCGACGTCGATCTCGCGGGCTTCCAGGCGGAGATGACCGAGCAGCGTGAGCGGGCCAAGTCGGCTCGGAAGGACGCGTCGACCGACGACGGACGGCTCGCGGGCTACCGCGAGATCGTCGAACAGTTCGGCACCACCGAGTTCGTCGGGCATGCCGACGACGAGTCGCAGAGTCGGGTGCTGGCCGTGTTGCCCGCCGGCCACGACGACGAGGGCAACGACCTCGTCGAGATCTTCCTCGACCGGACCCCGTTCTACGCCGAGTCGGGCGGCCAGGTCGGCGACACCGGCACGATCACGACCGGCACCGGTGCCGCCCACATCCTCGACACCACGTATGCGCTGCCCAACCTGCGACGGCACATCGGGGTGCTGTCCGAGGGCACCATCAGCGGTGGTCAGGAGGCGACCGCGACGATCGACGCAGAGCGCCGCAACGCGATCCGTCGCAACCACACGGGGACGCACCTGCTCCACTGGGCGCTCCGCCGCGTGCTCGGCGACCACGTCAAGCAGGCTGGCTCCCACGTCGACGACGTGCGCCTCCGGTTCGACTTCTCGCACTACGACGCCGTCACCGCCGACCAGATCGAAGAGATCGAGCGGTTGGTCAACCAGGAGACGCTCCGCAACGAGCGGGCGCGGATCTTCGAGACCACCAAGGAAGAGGCCGAGGCGATGGGGGCGATCGCGTTCTTCGGCGACAAGTACGGCGACATCGTGCGCGTGCTCGAGGCGGGGCCGTCGATCGAGCTGTGCGGCGGCACCCACGTGCGAGCCACCGGCGACATCGGCACCCTCAAGGTCACCAGCGAGTCGTCGATCGGCTCGAACCTACGGCGGATCGAGGCGATCACGGGCGCGTCGTCGGTGGCCCTGCTCCAGCGCGACGAGCGACAGCTGGCACAGATCGGCGAACTCGTCGGCACCACCGGCGACGTCGTCGAAGGTGTGCAGCGCAAGCTCGACGAGGTGAAGGTGCTCCAGGCCGAGCTCAAGCAGATGCGTGCACAGCTGGCGACCGGACGTGCGAGCGAGATCGCGGATGGCGCCACCGACGGCGTCGTCGTCGCCCGGGTCGACGGCATCGAACCCGGCGACCTGCGCGATCTCGCGATCGCGGTGCGACAGCAGCCGGGGGTGCGGCGGGTGGTGCTCATGGGCGAGACCACGAGCGGCGGCGTCAGCCTCGTCGCGGCCGTGCAACCCGACGAGGGCATCCCCGCCGCCGACCTCATCAAGACGGCTGCCCGCTCGG
>CAXBAZ010000356.1:0-4977 GCA_963973395.1 uncultured Acidimicrobiaceae bacterium | reverse complement strand
GGGTTTGGGGAGCGCCGGCGATTCGGAGAGCTTCCAGATGTCACCGTCGAAGTTGAACGTGTCTCCCTCGGCGGTGTTCCAGAGACCGTGGATGATCGCGGTCTGCTCCTCGAGGTTGTCGAAGCGCTCGCCGAGCTCGGGGAAGGGGATGCCGTACGCCTCGTGCTCGCGTTGGAACCAACCGGCGCCGATGCCGAGTTCGACCCGACCGTTCGACATCTGGTCGACTTGCGCGACGGCGATCGCGAGCGGCCCTGGCAGACGGAACGTGGCGGCGGTCACGAGCGTGCCGAGCCGGATCGTGGAGGTTTCCCTGGCGATGCCCCCGAGCGTCACCCAGGCGTCCGTCGGGCCCGGCAGACCGTCGCTGTCTCCCATGCTGACGTAGTGGTCACTGCGGAAGAAGGCGCCGAACCCACACCGCTCGGCGCGTCGAGCGACGGCCAGAAGGTCGTCGTAGGTTGCGCCCTGCTGCGGCTCGGTGAAGATGCGGATGTCGCTCAGCTGCATGTCGGCGACGCTACCGGCCGGTCGGGGCCGGGGCTAGCGTGCGAGACGATGCGCGAGCTCCCCGCCCTGTCGCCGACCCTCGACGCCCTTCGGGCTCACGTACTGGAGCACTCGGTGCGGCATGGGGAGTTCACGCTCAAGTCCGGTGCGAGGTCGTCGTGGTTCCTCGACACCAAGCAGACGGCGTGTCGCCCGGAAGGGATCGTGCTCGTCGCCGACGCGATGCTCGGCGTGATCCCCGACGAGGCCACCGCGATCGGCGGTCTGACGATGGGTGCCGACCCGGTGGCGTTCGGGGTCGCCGCGGTCGCCGCGACCCGCGGCCGCGGGTTGCGGAGTTTCAGTGTCCGCAAGGAGGCGAAGGATCACGGTGTGATGGGTCGACTCGCCGGGGCGATCGTGCCGGGTGACCGCGTGGTGATCACCGAGGACACGACGACCAGGGGTTCGTCGCTGATGGAGGCCGTCGAGGTGGTACGCGAGTTCGGCGCCGTGCCGGTGCTCGTGTCGTTGATCGTCGACCGCGGTGACACCTGCGCCGCGATGTGCGCCGAGGCGGGTGTGCCGTACGCCCCGCTGCTGACCGCCCGCGACCTCGGCTTCGAACCCGGCGACTGACGCGGGCAGGTCGTCAGCCGAGGACCCGGCGTGAACTGACGGCGATCTCACCCGTCGACGGCCGGTATTCGACGATCGACCGCACGGTGTTCGAGCCGTTGTCGTCGGTGGCGGTGGCTTCGAGCAGCAGTTTCGTGGACGACTTCGAGGTTGGCACCTCGATCACGAATCCGATCGCGGCGGCCGACACGCCACCCTCGAAGCGGGCGACGACGGCGCCGCCTCGGAGCACGGCCGCCTTCTGTGCGGGGATCGTCTGGAAGATCAGTGAGTTGTCCGGTGCCCACAGCAGACCCTGCAGTGAGATCTCCTTCTTGGCGCCGTTGTTCGCCGTCATCAACGGTGTGTGGTAGCCGAGCGTCGAGCTGAGCACCTGGACCGCGACGACCGCCTTGTTCTCGCCGCCGCCCTGGGCCCGACCGGAGACCTCGAGACCGCTGTTGGCGCGGTTCTCGAAGCGTGTGTTCCCACGGATGTAGAGCGTTGCGCCGGTGGTGGCGTCGTTGATGCGGGCGTTGTCGCAGGCGGTGTTGTCGATCGCCGGATACTCCTCCCGATCGACCTGACCCATCGTGATCTTCTCACCCTGTAGGGAGACGAGCCCGAGATCGTCGAACACATAGTCGCCCGACTTGAAGTAGTTGTTGTTGCCGATGGGAAGCGAGGTGTAGTAGCCGGGCTCGAACACGCGACAGGAGCCGTCGAGCGCGTACGCCCGGTTGTGGAACGTGCGCGCCGGGGGCGCCTTCGTCATGTCCTGGTCGTACACCGCGACGTTCGGAGACGTGGGGAGGTTGCTCGGAGGGAACAGCTCGTACCACTGCTTGTTGACGCAGTAGATGCCCCGGCTCGACGGGTCGAACGTCAGGTTCGGGAGCGAGACGTCCGACTTCCCGTACTGCACGTCGGGGTCGGCGGAGAATTCGTTGCCGCAGGTCGCGTTCGCAGGGTGCCAGACGTCGCCTTCGACGACGGTCGTCGGCTGGCTGAAAGAGCTGCGGCTCGGGTCGGACAAGTAGATGGGGCCGTTGATCTCGGGCTTGCCACCGAGCGTGAAGTTGAACGTGGGGCTGCTGTCGGCCGGGGCGCCGTTACCGGTGATGACGATCGCCCAGCCGTCAGAGGGGGGCAGACTGGCGCCGACGATCCGGCACGACACGACGATGTCGGCCTCGTTCACGGCCTCGGGGAAGGGAACGTCGATACCGTCGGCGCCGAGCGCGGTCGCGCACAGCGAGCTGCGCAGGGAGAGTTGCTCGAGCGCGTCGTCCATCGCTCCCTGCGCGGCGGCGACCCGTCCAGCGCGGGCTTCGGCGACCTGGCCGTACCGCAGGCTGGTCGTCGTGTAGGTGGCGACGGCCACGACGACCATCGAGAGGACGACCGAGACGACGAGCACGAGGGGGAGCACCGCGCCCCGGTCGCGGAACTGGGCGCGAGACATGGTCAATCGACCTCCAGGGTGCGGGTGGCATGGACGAGTTCCTCGGGGAGCCCGCCGGACGAGACGAGTTCGATCAGGCGGTTGCCCTTCTCCCAGCGCTCGGTCGAGGTCGCCTTGAACGTCAGTGTGATGCTGTCGCCGAAGAGGTCGATCTGTGGTTGGAGGTCGTCGTCGCTGGCGGCGTTGCCCTTCGCCTCCGGTGACACTCGCGTGTAGCGGAGTGCGAGCTGCGAACAGTTCCCCGACTTGGTGACGGTGACGGTGACCGCCTGCTTGAGCTGGCCGACCTGGTTGCCGTTCCCGTTCCCACTGGCGGTGTTCTCGACCGGGTTCGGTGCCATCGACGAGAACGATGCCGTGCACGGGACGGCGCGCACCTCGACCGTGATGATCGAGTTCGCCGTGAGCCCGCCGGGGTCGGTGACGGTATAGGCGAGCGTGTACGTGTTCGGGGTCGCGCTCGCGTGGGGTGTGATCCGAACGTCCGTCGCCGTCTGTGTGGCGTCGGCGGTGACCACCTGTGCCGACCATCCATCGGGTACCGAACCGAACGTGACGATGAGCGCGTCGGTTGCGTTCGGGTCGGAAACGGGCAGGTCGAGGCCGAGGGCGATCCCAGGGTCGGTGGTGCCCGCCGCCGGGCCGGCCGACGGCGCCTCGTTCGGCGGCGGTGGTGGGGGCGGGGGGGCGCTGGGATCGGTGGTCGTGGTCGTCGTGGTGGACGTCGTGGTCGTGGTCGTCGTGCTGGTCGTCGTGGTGGTGGGAGCCGGGACGGTGGTGACGGCCGACGGGATGGTGTTCAGGGTCTGGTTCGGGTTGCGCGACGAGGCGTCGACGCGCAGTGTGTCTCCGTCGAACGTTCTGATCTCCATCTCGACACCGATCACGTAGTCGACGCCGAGGTCGGTTTCGGTCTTCCACGTCACGACGACCGGTGTCGCCGCAGCGAGCGGGAGACCGGCGGTCACGTTGTTGATCTCCGCGGTGCCACCGTTGACGCACGTGACTCGCACGATGTTGCTCGCTCCGCCGTCGTCGACGAGCCGGTACGAGGCGTAGTAGCGCACGGAGACCCCGGTCACGTTCTCGCGATGGTGGAGGCGGAGCAGGTTGATCCCGGGGTCGGTGCCCGAGCACCCCGACGTTCGACCTGCGGCCGTGTCCCAGTGCTGGGTGGGGTTCGACAGCGGCGCACGGGGTGTCGCTGCCACGTCGGCCGGTAACCACGTCGAGATGCCGAGCAGCGACCGGGAGTCGTCGGCACGTGCCTCCGTCGGAGGGGTCGTGCGCACGATGACGCTGAACACGGCCGCGATGGCAGCCGAGATCACACCCATCACGGTCACCACGATCAACACCTCGACGAGGGTGAACCCGTTGCGGCGCAGGGAACGGGGATGGGTGTGGTCAGTCACGCTTCACCACCTGGATGGTCTCGATGATGTCGCCGTCGGGACTCGTCACCTGGAGGGTGATCAGCTGGAGCAGGAAGCCGTCCACGTCGAAGCAGGGCTTGGGTGCGCTGGCCGGCTCCCAGTACTTGGTGCCGTCCCAGATCTTCACCGGATAGAGCACCTCGAGCTGTTTGTCGTCCCAATCGGCCGGGTTGAAGACGTCGCTCCGGAGCCGGTCCTGGTAGGTGAGGCGCATCTTCTCCTCGCCGTTGCCGAACGCGGCGTCGCCCGCTTCGTTCACCGGGTCGTGGTCACAGCCGACACGCTCGGTGGCCTGCAGCACGCCGTTCGCGGATTGGAGCCACTGGTACGACTTGGCGTGGTCGCGTTCGAGGCGCGTGCCGATGATCGAGGAGAACGATGCTCCGAGCGTTGCGACGACGACCGTGCCGAGCAGCACCACCGACACGAGGATCTCGATGAGGGTGGCGCCGCGGTCCGGAGTGCGGGCGCGTGCGCGTTGAAGTTGGGATGCCCGGGCAAGCCCGTGTGGTCGTGGCACAGCGCGCGCATCGACAGGCGCGAGCGCCGACTTGAGTCAGTTCGCGAAGACTTGTACAGATATCCCGGCAGATTGCCCTACGGCAGCAGAGCGTCGCTGACGAGGCAGTTCGTGAGGTGGAGCGTGCTCTGGATGCGCACGACACGCTTCGGTTCGCTCGGTCCGCGACCGCACATCGACAACGCGGCCTTGACGCACGCGGGGGGGCCCGCCGTGAAGCAGTTGATGTAGGTCTTTCGGAAGTCGAGCCGGTTGGCGAGCGACGCGGGGATGAAGTCGGCGAAACCGATGCCGAGAGCGTTGCCGCCGCTGACGTCGGTCAGGTCGAGCAGCACGATCGCCCCGACCGTCGGCTTCTGGAGGTCGTCGAGTCCGGGCACCCAGAAGCGCCCGGTCACGTTCGGGTCCATCGTGGTGCCGCTGATGTCCTTGCCACCACGTTCGATGAT
>CAXBAZ010000355.1:0-4980 GCA_963973395.1 uncultured Acidimicrobiaceae bacterium | reverse complement strand
CCGCCACGCCGGTCTCGTCGACGAGCCGGTCGAGCAGGCCGAGGGTTTCGGTGACCGGCATCTCCTCGGGTGTGGTCACGACGGCGACGCCGGTGACGGCCGGATCGTGCAGCACTTCGAGCATCCAGTCGGTCTGGTCACGGACCAGGCCGACCTGCACCAGATCGCGGATCACGAGCGGCGCACCGATCTGGGCGACGATGTGGCCGGTCGCCTCGGCGTCGACGACGATCAGGTCGTAGTTCCGCTCCTTCGCCTCCCAACAGAACTTGCCGACGGTGAGAATCTCCTTCACGCCGGGCGCCGCGTCGGCGACGAAGTCGAACGTGCGGGCGAGCGGACCGATCTTGCCGAGGAACGGCACCCGCACGAACAGTCGGAGGTACTCGCGCAGGGCATCCTCGGTGTTCATCGCCATCGCGAACAGGTTCGGTTCGACCTCGCGCGGCTTGAACTCGAGTGGCGGTGCGTCGAAGGCGTCGGCGAGCGAGCCTTTCGCGTCCATCTCGCACACGAGCGTGCGGCGGCCACGGCTCGCCGCCAGATGGGCGAGGGCGGCGGCGACGGGGTTCGACTCCCCGTCAGCCCTTTGAGTTAACGCGGAACTGACCTTGCCGGCGGTCGAGGATCGACGAGCCGGCTCCGTCGGCCATCAGCCCCCGAATCCGATGCGGCGATCGCCGTCCGGTGAGCCGACCTCGATGTAGGCGATCTTGGCACACGGTACGCCGATCTCGCGTCCACGCTTGTCGGTCAGCCACAGCACGTCGCTGGCTCCGGACAGCGCGGCGTCGACGCGCGACTTCACCTCGTCGCGTTCACCGTCGTCGACTTCCACGTTGAGCTCTCGGGGGGCCTGGGTCACACCAATTCGAACGTCCACGCCACAGACCGTATCGGGCGCTCGGCGCCGAGCGACGACGTCGCGACCGGCCGCACTCACCGGCGGCGATCCCTGGAGTGGACGCGTCACGACAGTGTCGGGCCGCCCCGGCAACCTAGGGCTGGGTGATCAAGTGCACGCCGAGCAGATCCGCCGCCTTCAGCAACCGAGCGGTTCCCCGATCGACCAGCAGGTTCGGGCGGAGTCGGATCGGCTGCGAGGATCCGAAGTCCGCGGTGTCGCCGAACTCGATGTCGGTCCTGCTGAACCCGGGCTCGAGCGGCTCGCCCGTCTCGAGGTGGAGCGGCCCGGATCGGGTCACGTACCGGGGTCGGCCACACGTCTCGCAGGTGGGTCCCGAACGGACGGATCGATGCGCACGATCCGGTCGACCTCGACGACCCATCGGTCGTCGACGCCGTCGATCGGCTCGAACCGGATCCCGCCCACCAGCTCGCACGTGGCGCGGAACGCGGCGCTGGCGACGATCGCGCCGTCGAGCGTCTGCGAGACGTCGAACATGAGCGGGGGGAGACCGGAGGGTGAACCGGCCGGGGTCGGTGGCTCGACGCGAGAGCAGTCGGGGCAGTGAGCGGCCCCGGAGTAGACGAACGCCCTCAGTTCCTGGAACACCAGTTCAGAGGGCGGCCCGGACACGTGGACGATCGTACCGATCGCGGGCGGGCCGGGTCGGGAGTTTCGGCGACACCGTCGCTCCCCGGAGCGTTGACGTGGCGCGCGTCGCCCAGCCTAGAATGTCGGCGATTCGGCATTCGGGCGTCGACAACGCTCGTCGACACCGGCCGACTACAGGGGGATCATCATGGCAACCGTCCAGCTCGACAACGTGAACAAGGTGTACGACAACGGGTTTCACGCGATTCACGATCTGTCCCTGGACATCCGAGACTCCGAGTTCCTGGTGCTCGTCGGCCCGTCGGGCTGCGGCAAGTCGACGGCGCTGCGCATGATGGCCGGCCTCGAGACGATCACCGACGGCGAACTGAAGATCGGCGAACGCATCGTCAACGACGTCGAGCCCAAGGATCGCGACATCGCGATGGTCTTCCAGAACTACGCGCTGTACCCACACATGACCGTGTACGACAACATCGGGTTCGCCCTCAAGCTCGCCAAAGTTCCGAAGGAGGAGATCGACGAGCGTGTCCGCAAGGCCGCCGAGATCCTCGAACTGACCGTGAACCTCGACCGCAAGCCCGGTCAGCTCTCCGGTGGTCAGCGCCAGCGCGTCGCGATGGGACGAGCGATCGTCCGCCAACCCGCCGCGTTCCTCATGGACGAGCCGCTCTCCAACCTCGACGCCAAACTGCGAGTGCAGATGCGAGCCGAGATCGCCGCGCTGCAGCGCGAGCTCGGTGTCACCACCGTGTACGTGACCCACGACCAGGTCGAGGCCATGACGATGGGCGATCGGGTCGCGGTCCTCAAGGACGGGTACCTCCAGCAGGTCGACACTCCCCAGAACCTGTACGACCGTCCCGACAACGTGTTCGTCGCCGCGTTCATCGGGTCGCCGTCGATGAACCTCTACGACTCCACCGTCAGCATCAGCGGCGACTCGGGCACCGTCACGATCGGCTCGCAGACGCTGTCGCTCGACGCCTCCGTACTCGCAGCACGCCCCGATCTGCGCAACTACGACGGCAAGCGGGTCGTGCTCGGCATCCGCCCGGAAGACTTCGAGGACGCCTCCGTCGCCACTGCGGGCGGTGGCGAGGGCCGGGTGCTCACCGCCCCCGTCACGCTGATCGAAGCACTGGGCTCCGAGATCATGGTGCACTTCCGCCTCGACGCGTCACGGGTCGACTCGGGCGACCCCGATGCCGTCGAGGAGGCCGGTGGCGGTTCGGCCGCCAACGCGGTGGGGCGCTTCAACCCGCGCTCCTCCGTCCGCATGGGCGACACCGCCCAGATCGTCGTCGCGACCGAGAACGCCCATTTCTTCGATCACGACACGCGCCAAGCCATCTGGGGCTGACCCGCGAACTGCTCATCTCGCCGTCGTCGAGTCGCCGTCGTCGAGTCGCCGTCGTCGAGCATGGAGCACCGAACATGAGCATCCACGCCGTCATCCCGCTGTTCCAGCGCTTCACCGCCCTCGACGGCATCGGTCCCTACGAGGTGCTGCAACGCATTCCCGAGATCGACATCACGTTCGTGGGCCACGAACGCGGGGAGGTCCGCTCGGAGAACGGCATGCTCGGCATCATCCGCGACGCGACGTTCGAAGAGGTGCCGCGGCCCGATCTGATCGTGTTCCCCGGCGGTGTCGGCACCCGGCCGCTCGTGGGTGACGAGAGGGTGCTCGAGTGGCTGCGCACCGCACACCAGACCACGCGCTTCACCACGTCGGTGTGCACCGGGTCCCTGGTGCTCGGTGCCGCCGGTCTGCTCGACGGCCTGACGGCGACGACCCACTGGGGTGCATACGCGGCGCTCGAGCGCCAGGGTGCGACACCGACAGCCGAACGGGTCGTCGAGCACCTCGACCGCCGGATCATCACGGCTGCCGGCGTGTCGAGTGGTATCGACATGGCGCTCCGCCTGGTCGAGATACTGGTCGATCGGGTCGGAGCGGAGGCCGCCCAGCTGATGATCGAGTACGACCCTCGACCGCCGTTCGATGCCGGCAGCGTCGGCACGGCGAGCGACGAGGTGATGGCGCGCGCGATCGAGTACTCCCGACACCGGGAATGACGAGCAGAGCCGTCGGGTCGAGGGTGACGTTTCGGTGCCCGGACCCGAGGGTATGGACGGACCGGACGATGAATGCGCCGTCCTGGCGCCGTCCGGGAGGAGGACCAGATGAACGTCCTGATCGCCGTCGACGACACCGCTGAATCTCGCAACGCCGTCGACACCGCCTATCGCATGTTCGGGCCCGATGCCGACTACAGCGTGCTCAGCGTCGGCGACCGCCCGCCGATCTTCGTCGGCGGCTACGGAGCCGGCGCGATGCCGACCGCCGCCGACATCACCGTGCAGCTCGAAGCCGCCCAGGCGTCCGCGGAACACGCCGCCCGCGAAGCCGCCGAGCGCCTGCCCGGGGGTGCCGCCACCGAGGTGGAGAGCGGCCAGGCGGGCGCCACGATCTGCGAGTACGCCACCGAACACTCGGCCGATGTGATCGCGATCGGCACCCACGATCGCAACTTCTGGGATCGGTTGTTCGATCCGTCGGTCGGCCGCTACGTCATCGACAACGCACCGTGCCCGGTACTGGTCGTCCGGTGATGAGCGCCGACGACGAGCGCCGCGCGATGGTCGCACCTGATTCGACATCGGCGTCCACCGGTCTGCCCGACGAGCCACCCACCAGGATCATCCCGACCGAACCTCCGACACCGCTCGAGCCCGACCCCACCGAACCTCCGCCGACCGAGCCCACTCGTCCGGAGCCGGTGCCCGAGCCTGCCCCGCCCGACCCTGAGCCCCCTCGTCCCGCCCCCGAGGTTCCCCCGCCCGGGTGAGTTCCCCCTGGTGAGCGGACCGATCGGGCGGCGACCGGCGGCGTGACCGCGCGGGCCGGGCACGGGTGTCGTACGTTCCGTCGCAGGTTCCGGAGTCACAGCATTCGATCGATCGCATCGGGCGCCATCGGGCGGCCGAGCAGAAAACCTTGACCGAGCTTCCATCCGGCTCCGACGAGCGCCTCGAGCTGGTCCTCCCGTTCGATGCCCTCGGCGATGGCGTCCATCCCCAGGGACGAGGCGAAGTCGTAGACCGCCTCCATCAGCAGCACCGCACGAGGTGTGTGCGGCAACTCGGCGACGAACGAGTGGTCGATCTTGAGGTGGTCGAACGGGAAACGGCGCACCAGCGACAGCGAGGAGAACGCCGTGCCGAAGTCGTCGAGCGCGAGTCGCACGCCGACGGCCTTGAGCGCGTGCAGGTTGGCGGCCACGATCGGCGTGTCCTCCAGCAGTGCCGTCTCGGTGATCTCGATCACGACGTCGTGTGGGTCGGCACCACCGTGTCGTACGAGTTCGGCCACCGTCTCGGCCAACTCGACGCGGTTGAGGTCGACGGCCGACAGGTTGATCGACACGAAGAGCTCCGATCGGCGTGCCTGCCAT
>CAXBAZ010000354.1:0-5030 GCA_963973395.1 uncultured Acidimicrobiaceae bacterium | reverse complement strand
GCCACCGTCGTTCGACTGCGCGGCTGCAGCTGCGGCCGCGGCCTCTTCGGCTGCGAGCTCGTCCTGGAGGCGAGCGTACGCCTCGGCGGCACGACGCTCTTCTTCTTCCTGGATCAACTCGCCGAGCCGGGCCTCGGCCTCGGCACGGCGCTCGATGAACTGGGCGGTCAGCTCTTCGGTCTGCTCACGCTTCTGCTCGATCGTGACCTTCAGGGCAGCGACCTGCTCGCGCTTGTCCTCGAGATCGGACCGTTCGGCGTCGAGTTCGGCGACGAACTCGTCGAGATCGTCGGTGGTCGTGGTGCCGACGCTCAAGGCGACCCGACTGAACTGGTCGCGAGCCAGGGTGTCGCCGTACTGCTCGGCATCGGAGAACAGCGGGCCGAGCACATCGCCACCCGAGCCGGTGAAGGCACGGACCGCGACCTCCGACAGATCGCCGCGCAGTGCGCTCAGTTCGGCTTCCTTGGCCGCCACCCGTGCTTCCGCGTCGATGACCTCCTGGTCGAGCCGGCGCAGGTCGTCCTCGGCCACGGCCCAGTCCTCGGCCAGGATGTCGGCCTGGGTGTGGAGCCGGTCGAGTTCGTCGACGACGCGCTCGACCTCACGACGCTGGTCGGACACGGACGCGTAGACGGCCTCGGGGAACGCCGCCGGAGCGACGAACACGACGGTCGACGCGGCGACGAGGAGGTGGGAGATTCGACGCTTCATAAGACGAGGGCGCAGTGTACCGAATATTACGAACGTGTTGCGAGGCGGCTGGGATTGTTCCACACCCGTCGGCCGATCGCCCGCAGGCCACCGGGCGTGCCCATCACCCGCACGTCACTCCCATTCGCACGTCACTCCCATTCGATGGTGCCGGGGGGCTTCGACGTGATGTCGTACGCCACCCGGTTGATACCCGGCACCTCGTTGATGATCCGCTGCGACATCTTCTCCAGCAGTTCGTAGGGCAGCCGGGCCCAGTCGGCCGTCATCGCGTCGTCGCTCGTGACCGCCCGGATGATGATCGGGTGCCCGTACGTACGCTCGTCGCCCATCACGCCGACGGAGCGGATGTCGGGCAGCACGGCGAAGGCCTGCCAGATCTCGCGCTCGAGCCCGGCCCAGGCGATCTCCTCGCGCACGATCGCGTCGGCCTCCTGCAGGGTCGCCACCTTCTCGGCGGTGACCTCACCGATGATCCGCACCCCGAGGCCGGGGCCGGGGAACGGCTGGCGCCACACCATCTCGTCGGGCAATCCCAACTCGGAGCCGAGCTTGCGGACCTCGTCCTTGAACAACTCGCGGAGCGGCTCGATCAGCTCGAGTGTCATGTCCTCGGGCAGCCCTCCGACGTTGTGATGGCTCTTGATCACGTCGGCGGTGCCGTCGGCACCACCGCTCTCGATCAGGTCGGGGTAGAGCGTTCCCTGCACGAGGAACTTGGCATCGGTGAGCCCACCGGTGTTCTCCTCGAAGATGCGGATGAACTGCTCGCCGATGATCTTGCGCTTGGTCTCGGGTTCGGTGTGCCCGGCGAGCGCCTCGAAGTACCGGTCGCCGGCGTCGACGTGGATCAGTTCGAGGTTCATGTTGCGCCCGTAGGTCTCGATGATCTGGGCACTCTCGTTCTTGCGCATCAGGCCCGTGTCGACGTAGATGCACGTGAGCTGGTGTCCGATCGCCTGGTGGACGAGCGCCGCCGCGACCGACGAGTCGACACCGCCCGACAGGGCGCAGATCGCACGCTGGTCGCCGACCTGGGCGCGGATCTTGGCGACCTGCTCGTCGATGACGTTCGCCATCTTCCAGTCGGGTCGGCAGCCGGCGAGATCGTGCAGGAACGTGCGCAAGACGGCCATGCCGTGGGGCGAGTGCACGACCTCGGGATGGAACTGCACGCCCCAGATGCGACGCTCGTCGCTCTCGAGCACCGCGACGGGTGCGTCCTTCGTCGACGCCGTCGCCCGGAAGCCGTCGGGAACCTCGGTGATCGCGTCGAAGTGGCTCATCCACACGTCGTGCTCGGAGGGGACGTCGGCGTGCAGCACCGACGACTCGGCCGTACGGCTGAGGTGGGCCCGGCCGTACTCGCCCGCCATCCCCCGGCCCACCGTGCCGCCGAGTTGGGTGGCGATCAGCTGGGCCCCGTAGCAGATGCCGAAGATCGGGATGTCGAGCTCGTAGATCCCAGGGTCGAGCCGTGGCGTGCCCTCGATGTTGACGCTCGCCGGGCCGCCGGAGAGGATGATCGCGGCCGGTGCCCGGTCGGCGATCTCGTCGGCGGTGATGCGATGGTTGACGATCTCGGAGAACACGTCGAGCTCGCGCACCCGCCGGGCGATCAGCTGGGCGTACTGGGCCCCGAAGTCGACCACCAGCACCGTGTCGTGGTTGGTCGCGGCATCGAGCTCGGGGACGGCGTCGGTAGTCAAGCTTCCGATGGTAGACAACTGGGGTGGCCGATCCCATGAGCACGTGGCGAGCGCTCCCGACGCGACGTCGTGTGGTCGTGGTGCTCATGGCACTGTGCCTGGTCGCACTCGCCGTGCAGATGTACGGCGTGGCCGATCGTGTCGCCGAACCGTCGCCGGTGGCGAACAGCGACGACGGGCTCGTCGAGGGAGGGGCCGAGCGGTCCGCCGACGTTCCGGCGAACGAGTTCATCCCGGCCGATCGCGACATCAGCGAGTGCATCAGCGCGGTGCCGAGGCCGGGGTGCGGGAGCGAGGCCCGGGGCGGCTGGCACCAGTCGGTGGTGCTGCTGGCCATCCTCGTCGGACTCGCGCTGATCGTCTGGCGGGTGGTCGCCGGCGCCCGCAAGGCCCGAGCCGATCGAGACCGCCGCGTCGCAGCTGGTCACTGATCACCGAACGCCAGCTCCCACCACCGCTCGAGGCGATCATGATGGTGACCCTGCACCATCACCAGATGGTTGCCGAGCGGCTCGTCCAGCAGCCGCCCGACCGGACGATCGTCGGCGACGCGCACCGTCACCTGTGTCCGACACAGGTCCGGTGACGCTCCGGTCGCGACGACGTCGGCGTCCGCGAACCAGTGCCGATCGAGCGACGCTCCACCGAGCCGCATCAGGGTCACCGGGCCCTGGGCGAACGTACCCCGCAACCCGACGCCGAGCCCACTCTCGAAATGGGTGTGCAGTTCCAGGTCGTCGACCATCGAGGGGGCGACGGTGCAGTGTGCGAGCACCAGCGAATTGTCCGTCGTGTCGATCCGGGCGGGGTTGGCGATCCAGCTCGGCCGATCGAGCAGCGACCGGACGAGCATCATCGCGACGGTCGACGCGACGTCGCCCTCGCAGCCGGCGACGACTCCGGTGTCGTTCAGTTCGGCCAGCGCGAGACAGCCGGATGTCGAGAGTTCGGCGAGGAAATCGAAGCAGCGCACCGCCACGGCGCCGACGTCGGCTCGTGCGATGGTGTCGACGAGCGCCGGGTGGAGCGCGGCGGCGGCAACGGTCGCGGGGGTCGGTGCACCCTTGGCGGTGAAGCGCACGGCGACCGGCTCGGCCTCGGCAGCATCCACGCACCGGTGTCGATCGATCGTGCCGCCGATGTCGATGTCGACCAGTTCGATCCCCCACCGCTCGCGCAGCAGGACTCGATCGGGCACGCTCGCCACGAGCCACTCGGAGGGTCGGCCGACGAGACCGAGTCGGGCACCGTCCAGCTCGAACATCGCGCCCAGGTCCGCGATCGCATCGGCCAGTGCCGCCGTGTCCGACTCCCGATCCGTCAGCTGCACGATGCGGCCCCGCAGACCGTCGGCCCGGAGACGCGCCATCGACTCGATCGAGGCAGCGAGGCTGTTGTGGAGCGGGTGGGCGACGAGCACGACGGGCTCCCGCGGAACGACCGCGTGGCGGCGGCGAATCAGGTCGATGACCGACACCTCCGTGCCGCCGGTCGCCACGACCACGACGTGAGGCCGGTCGCGACCTGGCTCCGCACCGTCACCGACGGGCTCACCCCCGAGTGCGTCGAGTCGTGCTCGCAACGGCGCGGTGACCCGTTCGACCGACGGGCGGTCGTGGAGCGATGATGCGACGACGCTGTACCGGAACTCATCCACGGCTCCACTGTCCTCCCCGTCCCCTGGCCGTCACCAGTGCCGAAGGTCGGTGGGTACCCGGAAGCGCCTAACGTCACGACCGTGACGCCCGACGAGTTCCGAACCAACGGCTACGAGCTGATCGACATGATCGCCGACTACCTCGAAGGGGTCGGCGAACACCGGATCGTGCCCGATGTCGAGCCCGGCGAGGTGCGTGCGTTGCTGCCCGAGCATCCCCCCACCGAACCCGAGTCGTGGCGCGCCGTCATGACCGACGTCGAGCGGGTCGTCGTGCCCACGATCACCCACTGGCAGCACCCCAACTGGTTCGCCTACTTCCCGGCCAACACGTCGTACCCGTCGATCCTCGGCGAGCTGCTCTCGGCCGGACTCGGTGTGCAGGGCATGAGCTGGGTCACGTCGCCGGCCTGCACGGAGATCGAGACGCTGATGCTCGACTGGATGCAGGAGCTCCTCGACCTGCCCGCCACGTTCCGGTCGACGAGCGACCACGGCGGCGGTGTCATCCAGGGGTCGGCGAGCGAGGCCGCGCTGGTGGCGATCCTGGCCGCCAGGTGGAAGGCGACGGCCGGCATGGTCAACACCAACGGCGACACGAGTCGGCTCACGGCCTACATCTCTGCCCACGCCCATTCCTCGCTGGAGAAGGGACTGCGGATCGCCGGCATCGGCACCGAGCGGATCCGGATCGTCGATCACGACGAACGGTTCGCGATGCGACCCGACGCGCTGGCGGCGGCGGTGGAGGCCGACGTGCAGGGCGGTTTCGTCCCGTTCTTCGTGTGCTCGACCCACGGGACGACCTCATCGACGGCATTCGACCCGACCGCGGCGATCGCCGACATCTGCGACGCCCACGACATCTGGCTCCACGTCGACGGGGCGATGTGCGGGATCGCCGCTCTCGCGCCGGAACACCGGTGGGTGAACGACGGCCTCGACCGCGC
>CAXBAZ010000353.1:0-5033 GCA_963973395.1 uncultured Acidimicrobiaceae bacterium | reverse complement strand
GACCTCGGCGACACGATCGGCACCGGTGAACTGTGGGCGATGATGCTCGACACGCCGGCGATGTTCGAACGGGTCGTGCGGTCGCACGCGGCCGACGACGAGCAGGCCGACCGGATCGTCGAGAACCGCTTCTACCAGAACATCGCCGGTGCGCTCAGCGGCACGCAGGAGTACATGGCCTCCGAGGCGCTGCACGAGTTGCACGGCGACGAGCGCTTCGATCTGGTCGTCGTCGACACGCCACCGAGCCGTAATGCACTCGACTTCCTGGAGGCGCCGGGTGTGCTCAGCCGGTTCCTCGACCACACCGCGTTCAAGTTGTTGATGATGCCGACCCGAACCGGCATGAAGGTGCTGTCGGTCGCGACCCAGCCGATCGTGCGGGCGATCGGCCGGGTCGTCGGGTCCGACGTACTGGCCGACGCCGTCGCGTTCTTCCAGGCGTTCGCCGGCATGGACGTCGGATTCCGGGATCGGGCCGAGCAGGTCACCGCACTCCTCCACGACCGGGCCACGAGGTTCGTCCTGGTGGCATCACCGCAGCGCGACACGGTGGTGGAGGCCGTCTGGTTCGCCGGGCAACTCCGCGGCCAGGGCTTCGAGGTTGCCGCGACCGTCGTCAACCGGCTGCTCCCCCGCTTCGGCGACGGCTCCGTCGACGACGCGGCCACGCGGGCGACCGCTGCACACGAGCGCGGCGACGAGGCGTTGGCGGCGGTGTGGTCGAACCTCGCCGAACTCCGCACGGTCGCCGACGCCGAGCGCGCCCAGCTCCTCCCGCTGGTCGAGCGGGTCGGGAACGGCGTGACGGTGGAGGTGCCGCGCCTGCCGAGCGACGTGCACGACCTCGCCGCGCTCGACCTGCTGGGTGTCCATCTCTTCCACGAATCCGCTGCTGCCGGGTAACGTCGGGGCGTGCACATCTTGCTCGCCACCGATGCCGACTGGATCGTCGACGAGGTCACGGCGGCCCTCGGCGGACCCGACACCACGTTCACCGTGTGCCGCGACGGCCGCCTGGTCGCCGGAGTGGTCAAGCAGCGCGTGCCCGACCTCGCGATCCTCGACCTCCAGGTGGGGTCGATGGGCGGCATGGCCATCACGATGGACCTGCGGCTCGACGAATCCAGCGGCAACGCACCGCACGTGCCGGCGATCATGCTCCTCGATCGCCACGCCGATCTGTTCCTCGCCCAGCGCTCGGGTGCCGACGGTTGGCTCATCAAGCCGCTCGACGCGTTGCGCCTGCGCCGGGCCCTGATGGCCGTCACCCAGGGCGGAACGTACTTCGAGGGTCTGCCGCTGGTCCCGGTCGCCGAGCCGGCCGGTGATGCCGACGGCGACGGCATCGAATCGGAAGTTGCCGCCGCACCCGAGGAAGAAGCGGCAACCCCCGGATAACATCAGCGTCCGCTACGGGGTGTAGCGCAGCTTGGTTAGCGCGCCACGTTCGGGACGTGGAGGCCGGAGGTTCAAATCCTCTCACCCCGACCAACATCGGGCATCCCCGAACGGAGCGAACCTGGTTCGCTCCGTTCGGTTGGACGGGGCCGGGGCGTAGGTTGGCTCGGTGATTCGTACCCGGTGGCGGCCTTCGTGACGGTCGAGACCTCTCCCGTGCCGGCGCAGGCCCGACGTTCGCCCGGCCGATGGCCGTTCGATCCGGCGAAGATCGGGGTGTACTACGGCTGGGTCGTGCTCATGGCCGGAACGCTCGGTGTGATGGCCTCGATCCCGGGCCAGACGGCCGGTGTCAGCGTGTTCACCGACGAGTTGACCGGCACCACCGGTTTGAGCCGGCTGCAACTGTCGGTCGCCTACCTGATCGGTACCGGCACCAGCGGATTCCTCCTGCCGCTCGGTGGTCGGGCGATCGACCGGTACGGATCGCGGGTCGTGGCGATGGCGGCGACGATCGGACTGGCGGCCACCGTGACGGGGCTGAGCTTCGTCGGTGCGATGAGCACGCCGGTCGGCCTGGTCGTGATGAGCATCGGGTTCGGCTGTCTCCGCTTCAGCGGCCAGGGTCTGCTCACACTGTCGTCGCGGACGATGATCGCGCAGTGGTTCGATCGTCGCCGCGGCATCGTGAGCTCGCTCTCCAACGCCTTCATGAGCTTCGCGTTCGCCGCCAGTCCGGCGGTCCTGCTCTGGTTGATCGACCTCGACGGGTTCCGCACCGCGTGGCGACTCATCGGTGCCTTCCTCGTGGTCGTGATCGGTGCGATCATCGTCGTGCTCTACCGCGTGAGTCCCGAGGCATCCGGGTTGATCCTCGACGGCGGTGTCGCCGAGTCGAACGCCGACGGCAGCGTGCGCAACGACACCCCGATCGGCACCGACGCCGATCTGACACGGGCGCAAGCCGTCCGCGATCTGCGCTTCTGGGCGGTCGTCGCCCCGGTCGCCGCCATGTCGTCGACGTCGACGGCGCTCACGTTCCACATCGTCGACTTCGGCGCCCAGCTCGGTCTCGACGACGACCGCATCGTCCAGATCTTCGTGCCGATCGCGTTCGTGAGCGTTCCCGTGACGTTGATCGGTGGTTGGTTGGTCGACGTGGTGCCCGCGATCGCGATCGCGGCCGCCATGTCGGCCGCTCAGATCGTGATGTACCTGACGATCGCGCACATCGACTCCGGACTGTGGGCGGTCGTCGCGATCGCGGCGTGGGGCATCTCGCAGGGATTCTACGCTCCGCTCACCTCGGCGGCGCTCCCCCGGCTCTTCGGACGCCGGCATCTCGGTGCGATCTCCGGGGTGCAGATGAGTGTGATGGTGATCGGGAGTGCGATCGGACCGGCGCTGTTCGCGCTGCTCGAGTCGATCAGTGGCGACTACGAGACGGCATTGTTCGTGTCGCTGGTGTTCCCCGTCACGGGTCTGCTGCTCGCAGTGCGGTCGGGGCTGTTCCGATCCGACCCCATCGAGCCCTGACCCGCCGAATCGCTCCGGAGCCGGACGACCAGGAGCCAGGGCGCGGCGAACCAGAACGTGAGCGGCAGCCGGCTCAGCAGGGTGCACCACGCGTCGGCACCGAGCCGGATGGTGCGGGCTCCGTCGCCGGTCGTCGGGCGGTCGAGCAGCACGAGCTCACCGGTGGTGTGTCCGACGTCGAAGCGGCCGAACCAGTCGAGCGCGGGGACGACCCGTCCGAGGCGGTGTCCGGCCGGCACCAGCAGCGTTCGATCCCTGGAGCGCGGCGTGACCCAGATGACGAGCGCCGCGAGTGCCGCCCACGAGAACACCTGCACCTGGGCGCCGATCTGGATCGACACGTGGAACGGGATAGCGATCCAGATCGCCAGCAGCCTGGTGCGACGGTGGAGGAAGCCGAGCGCGATCACGAACTCGGTCAGCACCGCCACTTTTGCGAACCACCACTGGAACGTGCCGTCGGCGAGCAGGTCCATCAACCAGACCGGAGCGCCTTCGTCGATCGCGTGTGTGCGCTGATCGATCGCCCGGCGCTGCAGCATCAGGCCGCCCCACCAATCGGGATCGACCAACTTCGACATCGCCGATGCGCAGTAGACCGCGACCACCTCGAAGCGCACCAGCCACACCGGCCACAGCGGTGCGACGGCGTCGCCGATGTCCGCCGGGCCGCGTCGTCGACGAATCAGGGCGTCGACGGAGTAGTGACGACCGACGGGCACGATCGCGACCGTCGTGAGCAGGATCAACAGGAATGCCCTGTTGTGGGCGAAGTGGGTCGTCGACAGGAAGAGGTGATAGCCGACGAAGCACGCCGAATACGCCGTCGCGAGGCGCGTCAACAGGCCGATCGACATCGCCACCGCGGCGACGCCGGCAGCGGCCAGCAGCGCGACGTACAGCGTGCGGCCGGCCTCCGGGTACCACCCGGCGTACGGGAGGTAGAAGCGGTCGGAGTAGACGATCCCGTCGGCGGCGAGTCGGAACGTCTCCTCGAAGTGCAGGAGCACGATCGGGCCGAGCAGGATGCGCAGCACGCTCAACGCACGGATGTCGCCGACGGCGTCGATCCGCCGGTTCCAGTGCCGGAGTCGCCGGCGGACGTCGATCACGGCTCGACGATGTCGGTGCGTTCGACCGAGCGGAACGTGCGGACGGACGGTCCGCGGCCGTTGTCGGGGTAGGTGACCTCCGCCTCGAGGTACGCCGTGGTCGTGTCGTCGGGCGTGTGCTGTGCAACCCAGTCGAGGGCACCCTGGAAGAGCGCGAACTGGTTGCGGAGTCCCGAGTCCGCGTGGTGTTCGACGAAGGGATTCGTGAGGCCGCGACCGCGCACCAGGTCGGACCACCGGTACTCCCATTCGTCGGCGAGCGGAACGTGCGTGCCGTCGGCCCGCACCCGCACGATGTCGGCCTGCCATCGACTCGACTCCGGGAACATCTGGAAGCCGAAGGTCTTGTGGTCGGAGTCGTACGCGACGACGATCATCGTGAGTTGTGCGGCCACGACCACAGCGATGACGCCACGCCGGAGGTACCGGCGGACGTCGCTGACGGGGGGAACGTGCACCGCACCAGTGAACAACGACGACCGCCGACGCGCCAGTGCGGCGACGAACCGAATGGCACGGGCCGCGTCACGATCCGGAGAGCCGGGCGCCGCTACGTGGCCGCCCGTACGGCCGCCACGACCGCCCCGGGTTGTTCGTACGGCGCCATGTGGCCGGCGTCGGGCACCGTGACGAGGCGAGCGTCGGTCGACGTCAGCAGCTCGCGGAACCGTTCGGCGTAGACGAGCGGGAACATCCGGTCGAGTTCGCCCCAGACCAGTGTGGTGGGACACGTGATGCGGTACAGGCGGTCGGCAAGACCGCGGTTGGGGATCGGGAACAGGATCTTGCCGGCGGTGCCCATGCGCCGCGCGTTCCCGACCATGAAGTCGATCAGCGCCGCGTCGTCGGTGAAATCGCGGCCCGCGGTCAGCATCTGTTCACCGGCGACCGGGTCGACGAACAGCGCCTCGGCGAGTTCGAACGGCACCATCGAGAACAAGTCGGGAACCGGGTGTTCGTCGAGCCACAGACCGGCGGCGCCGA
>CAXBAZ010000352.1:0-5033 GCA_963973395.1 uncultured Acidimicrobiaceae bacterium | reverse complement strand
TCGCAGAGCCGCCAGATCGCCGACGCCGAGCGCACGATCGGACGACTCGGCGAACAGATCAACGCGATCGATGCCCTCAGCCCACAGGACGCCGACCCCACCGCGCTCGGCCAACAACTGCTCAGCGTGCGCTGGAATCAACGCACCGAGCTGAACCTTGCCGGCGTGACCTACGACGCCCACCGAGACGACGGACTGCGGCTCGAGATCCCCGACACCGGGATCATCGTCCGCATACCCAACAACAAGCTGCACCCCTCCGACGAAGGACGCGGACTCGGGCAACGGATCCTGAACCTCCACGACCGACTCGACAGCGCCCAGACTGAACGGCACGACCAGGCCGAGCGTGCACGTCGACAGATCGACGCCGAACGCGCCCGACCAGTCCCCGAACTGTTCCCTCGTCACGACGAACTCGCCGAGACGCGTCAACGACGCGACCGACTCCGCATCGACCTGATGCCCGCACCCGAGACCACGAGCGCGCAGGACGAACCCAGCGGACAGACGAGCGAGACCCCGACGCCCGCCGCACCCGAGTCCGGACACCCGGTGTTCGGACATCGCGACCCGCCCACCGCCGAACGGTTCGCGTGGGCGGGAGCGTACGAGCGACACGACACGACCGCAGGAGTGCATTGGGGGAACAGAGCGAGAGGAGTCGACGCCTGGACCGAAGCCGTCAACGCATACAGCCGCGACCCCCGCAACTGGCACGCCACGCGCCGGCACGACCTCGGACGATTCCACGGCATCAGCCTCGAGGGCCGGATCGACGACACCAGCGTGCGGATCGAACCGCGACACCCCTACGCCAAGAACGGCAACTACCCGACCTACGTCGCCGAACCCGGATGCATTGACCCGCACCAACTCGCATCGTGGCTCCAAGCCCAGCGGGTTATCGCCGCCGACGAGCGAAAGACCGCACGCCGACGCGACGGGATCGAACGCTCATCCGCGCACAACTCAGTCCAGCATCCGAGGTTTGCACGATGACCCGATGGCACCGGCAACCCACCGGCATGAGTCCGGACCGGAGCCCAGAGGTGAGCGGCCTTCACTCCTCGACTCGACACACGAAAGCTACCGAAAGATGAGCACGAACGATGAGATGGCCGCCTTCGTCATCACCGCCCCGGCTCTCGTCGGTGTCGATCCCACCCAGCCGATCGACACCAGCGACCACTTTGACACCGCTCACTTGACACCGCTCGCCGGCGAGATCCTCCGACGGTGTGCGACCTGCCGGACCGCAGGCGGCCGCGTCACCTTCACGCCGTTCCACGATCTCGCAAGGTCGCTCGACGTGACCGTCGACGAACTGCGCAATGCCATGTGGGAAGTCGCCGACGCCGGTCACGGCGACGCGACATGGAACACCCTGCACCTCGAGCGCTGGAGGATCGCCGACGTGCGTTGCCGATGCTCTGAGGCCGCTGGAGAGCACCAGCGCTCGATTCAGTCGGCGTCGCCGACCTGACGACGCACCGTCTCGGCCGAAACCCCGACCTCCTCCGCGATCGACGCCCACGACTCGCCGCGACCTCGACGCAACCGGACGTCGTCGACATCGAACTCGACGCGAGGACGGCCCGGCTCACCGAGTGGGTCGATGCCGGCCTCGAACAACCACGTCCGCATCACCGCAGGCGAGATGCCGTACTCGACCGCAAGCTTGCGGATCGAGCGAGTGCGCTCGTAGTCAGTGGCCATCTGTTCGGGTGTCGGCCGAGCTCGAGGGCGATGATTGGCTTGCAGCCCGTGTCGCTTCAGCCAGGCCGACGCCGTCTGGCGGCTGACACCGGCAGCTTCACCGATCGCAGCAACGGTGTCGCCGTCGGCGAGGCGCGCAGCACACCAGTCGCGGTCGTCGATCCGTGCGTTCATGACGGTTCACATCCTCGCATGCGCCGACCGGCGGTGGCTGATGGCCGCGAGCAGTCGGTCGCACCGATCAGTCCATCCCACGAAGGGATGACCCGGTAAGGGCGATGGAGCCTCCACCGGACTAGAAGAGCTCCATCTGCTTCCCGGTGTCGAGGCGAACGACGTCGTCGATGACCCCCGCGCACACGTCGTAGAAGCCGTGACTCCAATGCGAGCGGGTCCCGCAGCCGGTGCGCATCGTGCGGATCACACCGCCGGCGCCCGGTGCGTACTGCAACTCGAGACTGTGTGCCGCATACAGGTCGGCCACCTGTGCGAGCCATCGGTCGCGTTGCTTGTTCGAAGCGTCGTGCGCGAGGCGTTCGACGATCGGGACGCGGCGCCAGTCAGGTAGCGCGTCCTCGATCGCGGAGTTCGAGTCTCGCCGGTGATGTCGATCTGCGGCCCAGCCACAGCCGACACACGCACCCCGGTAGAGCAGCCGATCAGGACCGATGCGATCCGGCAGGTGCAGATCCTCGACCGTCGCCCGACATGCGCCGTCGAGCACGGCCTCGGCGCGGCCGAACGTGCTCCCGGGCCACGTGATGCCGATCTCCCATCGGCGTCCGGTGTGCGTGAAGCCGTTGTCGCCGCATGCGCTATCGGTTGCCGTGCAGATCGAACATGGCTGCAGCTCGGTGCGGTCGTCGCGGCTCTCGCTCCATCGAATGAGGGTCATGACATCACTCTACCCTTTATCGTCTTGACAGTCAATACGATAAAGGGTAGAGTATGTGGGTGGAGATCGACCGCTCAACTCACTCGACGCTCCAGTCCCGCCATCCGTCACAGCCCACTCGACAGGAACCCTCACCATGAACCAGATCCACCTCCACCGCATGGAAGATCTCCCCACTGCCTTCATCGTCGAGATCGCCGCCAGTTCGGCTCGAGACTCCGCCTCGACGCTCGCCCCGATCAGCATTCGCACTGAGGATGGGCTGAGGGTTTGGACCTCGATTCTCGGGCCCAGCTCGATACTCCTGGCCCGCATCCTTCTCGAGGAGCCCGGCCGGCGCTGGCACGTCGCCGACCTTGCCGGCCAGCTCGGACTTGCTGTCGGCTACACGCAGCGTTGCATCAAGCGTCTCGACCGGTTCGGCTGGATCACAGCGACGAACACCGGCGACGAGTTCACCTACTACATCATTGAAGCCGCGGTAGTCGGGCACCATCAGCTCGAACGGCTCCACCCTGAGCTCGCCGCACGTTACGCCCGCCACTGCGGTCTCGTCGACGAGCATTCGTGACCGACGTTCTGGCGGACCTGCGAAGCCCGACCCGTCAGCGGACGTCCGCCGCTCGGATCGTCGCCGCTGACGTGTCCGCGGCCTCATAGGTTCGGGTCGGGGGACGCCTCGACCAACGTCGTAGGGGAGAGGGGGTCCCGCGCTACGGGCCCATCCGCGCCGTCCTTGCTGACGCGTCGTGGCGACCGGGGGAACAGCGCCGTGGGCCTCGTGCCCACGTCAGCGGCGAGGTCAGCCCGACGTCGATGCTCGGCCGCGCGCAGAGCGGCAGCACGTAGCTCCCCGAGAGTCTGGTCGAGTCGTGCGGCCCGCTCGAGCAACGACTCGGCGTCGCGAACGGGATCGTCGCCAGGCCCGAGTGCCTCGACGCCGGTCAGGAGATCCCTCGCTCCAGCGAGGTCGTCGAGACGGTCGAACATCTCGTTGATCGCCTCGATGGCGCGCTGAAGCTGCTCAGTCGCGTCACGACGATCGCGGCTGCTCGCCGCTCGGCCCCTGACCGATTGCGGCCGCGTCGTGCCCGTACGTGATTCCTGTTCGTGTCTCATGTCCTGTAGGGACGCGTGTTACGCCCGCCCGTCTCACCTCGGCGTCTCATGTCTCCGGACTTCCGATCGGACGCGTCGTGATCGTCGCCAACCGTCCATGCCCGCCCCTGCCACGCCGTCGTTGGCAGCTCTCAGTCGGTGCATGGCCGGCGCTGATCTGCGATCACACCCTGGCACTGAAGTGAAAAGTTGGCGCCTCGGTGTGACCCGGGCGGCCCGGAACCGTCCTAGAGGTATGCAACCTCCACCTCAGGACGCGCCGTCGTGGTTGCGTCGGTAGGCCGCATCACGGCCGGAAGCGGCTACGACTACCTCACGCGAGAGGTCGCCACCTCCAAGCACGACTACTACACCGGCAACGGCGAAGCCCCCGGCGTCTGGGTCGGCCGCGGTTCGGCCATCCTCGGGCTCGCTGGCGAAGTTGACGCCGACGACGTGGCCGTCCTGTACGGACGATTCGTCGTCCCTTCGACCGCCGGCGGGACCCGGCTGCCGTCCGGTCGCTGGCAACCCGAGCAGGTGCTCGGCCGCAAGGTCGCCGCACGCCGTCGAGCCGACGGGAGCATTGCCGAGCCAGTCGCCGCGTTCGACGTCACCTTCTCGCCGTCCAAGAGCGTCTCGATCCTGTGGGGGCTGAGCAGCGATGAGCACGTCCGCCGGGCGGTGATCGAGGCTCACGAGGCCGCAGTCGCGACCGGGCTCGACTACCTGGATCGTGTCGCCGGCCACACCCGAGCCGGCGTCGCAGGCATCCGCAAGGTTGCCGGTGACGGCTTCGTGATCGCGCAATTCCGGCACCGCACCTCACGCTCCACCGACCCGGCTATCCGCGTCGGAGACCCTCAGCTCCACAGCCACTGCGCCATTCTGAATCGCATCCGCGGTGCCGACGGGAAGTGGCGAACTCTCGACTCCCGCGCCATCTACCGCCACGCCCACGCCGCCGGCGCGATCTACGGCGCAACCCTCGAGCGAGAGCTGACTGAACGGCTCGGTGTGTCGTGGACGACGCCCGAACAGCGAGTCCCGATGCGCGAGATCGACCAGATCCCCCAGACACTCATCGACCAGTTCTCAACGCGACGGGCAGCGGTGCTGGAGCACTTCGACAGTCTGGAAGCCGATTGGCGCAAGATCCACGGGCGCACGCCAACGCGGGCTGAGCGCGCCGGGATGATGGACGAGGCCACCACCAGGAGTCGCCATCGCAAGTCCGGTAGCGCAGTCGACCTCCACGAGCAGTGGCGAGCCGCCAGCGCCTCCGAGGAGCTCGACGCCGTGGCCTCTGCTGTCGGCCACC
>CAXBAZ010000351.1:0-5038 GCA_963973395.1 uncultured Acidimicrobiaceae bacterium | reverse complement strand
GAGGCTCAGTGCGAGGTGGGAGATGTACGGGAACGGGTGCCCGGGGTCGACCGCGAGCGGGGTGAGCACCGGGAAGATCCGCTGCTCGTAGAACTCGCGCATCGTGGCGCGGTCGACCTCGGACAGGCGGTCCCATGCGACGATCTCGATCCCCTCGGCGGCCAGCGCCGGGACGATTGCGTCGACGTAGATGTCTTCCTGCCGGGCGAGCATGAGGGGCACGCGGGCCGAGACCTCGACGAGTTGCTCGTGGGGTGTCCGTCCGTCCCAGGTCGGTTCGTCGATGCCGGCCGCGACCTGATCGCGCAGAGCGGCGACTCGGACCTGGAAGAACTCGTCGAGGTTGGTGGCGAAGATCGCGCAGAACTTGGCGCGTTCGAGCAACGGGATGCCGGGCTCGGCGGCGAGCTCCAGGACCCGTTCGTTGAAATCGAGCCAGCTCAGCTCACGATTGAGCACCCGGTGGGTGCACCCGTCCGACTCGTCGGTCGGAACGTCGGCCAGCTCGGTCATCGACGCGTCGAGGTCACGCCTCGGCGGCTTCGGGCAACCCGAGTTCCCACTCGAGCGAGATCAGCTCGCGCTCGGCGTCACGATTGATGCGTTCCTTGTTGCGCCGGAATTGCGGATCGTCGCGGGGCAGGAGCACGAGGCGGGCCAGAGCGCGCGCTCGGAATTCGTCGAGGACCTGGCGCTCACCCCAGTCGCCGTAGACCTCCCAGTGCGGTGACACCGGACCGAGGTAGGCGATGCGGGCGTGGGCACGCGGTGCTGCTTCTTCGACGACGTCGGTCATGCCCCGGAGTGTACCGGTCCGCCCCGACGACGGAACAGGGCAGTCGGTCGGCCGGTGGCAGGTCCGCTCCTCCGCCGTCTGGCCGGTCGCCACGCTGTGTCAGCGCACGGTCACCCATCCCGGCAATGTCACCCAGATTGATGACGGAATGATGAACAGACCGGAAACTGCCCGGAACGGATGGACCAATCTTTACAGTTCTGTTACAGTGCCACGTCAAGCGGGAACCAAGATGAGTACCGGAACGTCAAGAAGGGTAATCCACACGACGACCGGCGCCGAAGAAGGTTCGGGGCACATCTATCACGAGTCGGTCCTGACGACCGACTCACAGACCCGCAGCCAGATCCTCAGATCGCGACTCCCCGCTCGCCACACCACTCAGGAGGCAGTAGATGAACACCAGCCCACTCCCCGACCCCGATTCGGCGACCGCGTGGATGGCGGACGGCTCCTGCCGGATGTACCCGCCGGCGACGTTCTTCCCGAGCGACGGCGTCGGCGTCGACAAGGCCCGCAAGATCTGCGCCGGTTGCCCGGTGGTCGACACCTGCCTCGAACACGCCCTCGAGCACCGCATCGAACACGGGGTGTGGGGCGGCTGCAGCGAGCGCGAGCGTCGTCGCATCCTCAAGCGACGCCGACTCGCCGCCGAGGCACGCGCCAACTGAGCGCAACCGCTCCACGTCGGACGAGACGTCGAACGAGACTTCGGACCACGACCTCGGACGAGACCGCACGACCCCTCAGACGCGCAAAACGGCCGGGCACCCGTGGGTGCTCGGCCGTCGTCGTTCGGTCAGCTGACCGAACCGATCAGGCTTGCTTGTCGGCGTCCTTGTTCTCTTCGAGACCGTCGGCGAGGCCGTCCTTGAACTCTTTCTGGGCCTTGCCGAGGTTCTTGGCCAGCTTGGGGAGCTGCGAGCCGCCGAAGACCAGCAGCACGATGACGAGGACGATGATCCATTCGGAACCACTAGGCATGCTCGCAGCCTAACCCTCAGGCGCCGATGATGCTGCGCGCGGCCTGCGCCCGCTGGCGCCGGATCCGGCGCCGCTCGCGTTCGGAGAGTCCGCCCCAGATCCCGAACTTCTCGCCGTTCTGCAATGCGAACTCGAGGCACTGCCCGCGTACGACGCACCCACGACAGACCTCCTTGGCCTCCCGGGTGGACGCACCACGCTCGGGGAAGAACAGGTCGGGGTCGACGCCGAGGCAGTTGGCGTCGTCTTGCCAGTTGTCCTCGAGGTCTCGTGGATGGAGCATGTCGTCGGCGACCGTTCCGGTGCCGTTGGTCGTGTTGGTCATGGTGTGGGACCCCCTGCCATGGTTCCCGCTGGCTCACGGGTGGTGAGCTTCGTTCGATTGGCCGTCACTCGATCGAGCGACGGGTGATGGATGCAACGGTGTAGTTACGTCGATGTGATTCTCGCATACCATACCGCCTTCCCGCAAGGGCGCATTTCGCGAGTTCGTGACCTGGGTCGTCGCGCGGTCGATCGATCAGCAGATCGACGTCCTGCCAAAAGCCACGGAACGCGTTCGTGTGCGCGCGGCTCAGCCGGCGCGGCGGTGCGTCATCCGACGCCGATGCTCGAGGAAGTCGACGAGCACGTAGTCACCCAGCGCCTCGTTGGTGGTGTAGAACGCCCGACCGCCGTTGAGCTGCGTCATCTGTTCGATGAACGCGGTGAGCGCACTCGTGGCGTCGAGCACGAACGTGTTGATCCGGATCTGATCGCGGGTGCAGCGCACGACTTCGCGCAACGTCGCTTCGACCGTCTCACGAACGGGCGGATAATTGAAGTACACGTCACCCGCAGGCGTGATGTGTGCCGTCGGCTCGCCGTCGGTGATCATGATGATCTGCTTGCTGCCGGTCTGCTTGGCGAGCAACTGGCGGGCGAGGGTGAAGCCGTGGTGCATGTTCGTGCCGTACACGAAGTCCCAGGAGACCTCGGGCAGCTGTTCGGGCGTCACCACCCGCGCCGTCTCGCTGAACCCGACGAGGCCGAGGTAGTCACGCGGGAACTGGGTCGAGATCAGGTGATGCAGCGCCATCGCGACCTTCTTGGCCGGCAGGAAGTTGTCGCGCATCGGCATCGACATCGACAGGTCGAGCATCAACACCGTCGACGACCGGGTCAGGTGCTCGGTGCGTTCGATCTCGAAGTCGTCGGGGCGCAGTTCGACCGGCGTGCCCTGGCCCGTGCGGCGCAGTGCGTTGCGGATCGTGCGGTGCAGGTCGAGCTGGAACGGATCGCCGAACTCGTAGGGCTTGGTCTGATACGTACGTTCGTGCCCTTGACCGAACTGATGGATCTGGTGCTGGCCGACGTGCTCCTTGGTCAGACTCGTGAACAGGTCGCGCAACGCGTTCGATCCGATCGCCCGCAGGCCGCGGGGCGTGAGCTCGAGCCGACCCTCCTTGTTCTCGATCAGCCCTGACTCCTCGAGCATCTTCGTGAGTTGGCTGAGCCGCTCGAGCGACTTCGCAGCGTCGTCGCCGAGGAGGTCACGGACCCGATCGAGGTCGGCCTCGGCCAGCGCACCCGGATTGGTGGCGTTCTGCAGGAGGTGCTCGAGTTGGTCGAGATCGCCGAGGTCGGCCATCGCCTGCATCGCCTGCGACATGCCCATCGGATCCTGGCCCTCGAAGTCGTACGACTGGCCCCAGTTCATCTGCGGGAACATCTGCTGCAGGTTCGAACCGAGTTGCTGCATCTGCCACTGGAGGTCCATGTCCTCCATGAGCTGGTCGGAGAGCTGCTGCAACTGGGCGCGCTGCTCGGACGTCATCGAGTTGAGCATCGCCTGCATCGCCGCCATGCGCCGTGCCATCTGCTCGAGGAGCTCCTCGACACTCTCGGGGTTCTCGGGGAAGAAGTCGCCGTACTCCTCCATGAACCGCTCGAACCCGGGGTCCTCCCCGGCCTGGTGCTTCTCGAGCATCTCGTTGAGCGCCGCCATCATGTCCTTCATGCGCGCCATGTCGCCGGGTGTCATGTTCTGCATCCCGTCGGACATCTGATCGACCATCTGCTGCATCAGCTGCTCGCGGAGCTGATCGAGCATCTGTTCGAACCGGCGTTGAGCGTCGGCCGACTCGAAGTCGTAGGCGCTGAGCTCCTTCACCTTGCCGGCCAGGTCGTCGGGCATGAGGTCGAGTCGCATGTTGCGCTCGGCCGCCGTGGCACGGGCTGCCTCGGCGCGCCGCTCGTCGCCGCTCGTCTCGGCGCCGCGGACGGCGTTCTCGATCGCGTGCCGCTCCTCGTCGATGATGTCGTTCAGCTGCTCGGCGATCTCGTCGTACACGCCGCCCAGGTTCGAGCGGTCGAGTCGGTCCTGGCGCTCCTCCCGGAGTCGCTCCATCATCTGGCGCAGACCGTCGAGCCGGTTGCCGTCGGCATCGCGCATCCCCTCCTGCATCATGCGCCGGAGGGCGGCGTTGACGTCGCCGTGATAGAGGAGTTCGTCGGTCAGCTGGTCGAAGAGCAGGTCGGCGTCGAGGTCGAAGCCGCGCTGCGTCCCGTCCCACCGCGAGTAGCTGAAACGGGGTGCCATGCGGTCACCGTACCGCGGGTCGTGCGAGACGAATCGGCGGGGTGCGGTCGGTGACGTCGCCGGGAGCGGCGACGCGCCGTGAGCCGCCCGCCGTCGTCAGTGGATGTCGCGTGTCCAGAGCTCGGACACGTCGCTCATGGCGATCGCGGGTGGTGCGCCGGTCAGGCGCACGATGTCGAGTTTGCCGGGGAACCCGCGCAGCTCGATCTCACCGAACGGCTCGGCGCTGACACCCTCCGGCAGCCGCCCGAGGTGCATCGTCGGCATGAGGACGTCGACGTTCTGGGCGTAGTCGCACAGGCGGGCGGCCATGTTGACCGCAGACCCGATGTAGTCGTCGCCTTCGAACAGCAGGGCCCGTCCGGTGGCGACTCCGGCCCGGAGCTGCAAGGGGGCACAGACCGACGAGGCACGCTGTTCGAGTTCGGTGACGAACTCGATCACGGCCAACTGTTCGACGCCGACCACCATGCAACCGTCGCCGAGCCACTTGGCGATCCGGACCCCGCGATCGGAGGCGACTTCGCGCACGAGCGTGCGGAACGTGCCGAGGATGCGCCCGGCCGCGTCGTCGCCGTACGCGGCCGTGTAGTTGGTGAAGCCGGTCAGGTCGAGGAACGCGAACGTGCGGGGGACACGCATGGTTCCCAGCCTACGTGTCGGCGGTCGACGATCGC
>CAXBAZ010000350.1:0-5042 GCA_963973395.1 uncultured Acidimicrobiaceae bacterium | reverse complement strand
CGATCTCGGCCACCGGGCTCGTGAACAGCATCGTCACCGAGGCGGTGTCACCGGTGCCGGCCGCGACCTCGGTGCCGGACACCCCCGACGGCGGCGGGTCCTCGACATCGATCCAGGTCTCCGTCGCGCCGGAACCGGGCAGTGAACCGATGTACACGTTCGCCAACTCGGTGACGGCATCGACGTCGATGTCGCCGGCGAACACGAACACCCAGTCGGAGGCGTCGCCGTAGCGTTCGCGCCAGACGCGCTCGACGCCGTCGAGGTCGAGTGTCTCGAACTGCGCGGGCGTGGGCAGCACGGCGTACCGCACCTCGTCCGGGTAGCGGAGGTCTCGCAGTGCATCGTCGCCCGCGACCGCTGCGTCGGACGCCGGGTCGGCGACGAGCGGCCCCACACGACTCCGCAGCCGGCTCAACGCCACCGGATCGAAGCGCGGCTGCGTCATGTAGAGGTGCAGCTGCTGGAACAGCACTTCGACGTCCGTGACCGAAGCGGAGCCGGCGAAGTGGTCGACGTACGGGTCGATCCAGGCACCGACCTCGGCGTCGGCGCCGGCGGTGATCTGCGCGACCTCCGCCTCGTTGAAGTCTGCGACACCGCTCGACGTCACGATGTCGGCGGCATACAGGGCGTCGACCACGTCGGCGTCGTCGACGAGTGACGATCCACCCGGGCTCGCTCCCTGGAAGAACACCTGACCCTCCACGATCGTGTTGCTGTTCAGGATGACCGTCACCCCGTTCGGGTAGGTGAGGCGAACGGGATCGAACAGCGTGTCACCCTGCGGGAGCACCCGCTCGATCGACAGTGGCGGCTGCGGCTCGGGCGGGCTCATCAGCTCGTCGGGCAGGTCGCGCTGGCCGTCGCGCGCCTCCAACACGCGTTCCGGCGTGGCCGCGATCATCGTGAGCACCTCGGCTTCGGTGGGCATCCGATCGGCGACACCCGCTGGGGCCGAGATGATCACGTGGGGTGCCGAGTTCGTCCATCGGGCCCGAAAGCGCGTGGACAGCGACTCGGGCGTGACCGCGTCGAGGATCGAGGTCACGATCTCGTGCTCGTCGGCGATCGACGGATACGGCGCGTCGTCGAGGAACGCCTCGACCAGCGTGTCGGCGTAGTCGCGGTCCTGCGCGCTCTCGCGGCCCTCGTAGCGCGTGTCGTAGAAGGATCGGACGGTGTCGCGGGCGAGATCGGTCTCCTGCTCGGTGAAGCCGAATCGTGAGGTGCGCTCGTACTCGTCGAGCAGCGCCAGCAGGGTGCCGTCGACGCGGGTCGCATCGGTGAACGCGTAGAGGGCGGGCGCGTCCAGTGCGTCGACGAAGCTGTTCCCGCCCCGCGTGATGCCGTCGAACGGTGCCCGTCCGGCCGCGAGGTCCTGCTCGAGCCGTCGCACCAGCGCGTCGTAGATCATCTCGTCGATCAGCGCGGCACGGACTGCGAGCGTTCCGGCCCCTTCGGTCGCGGGGAGCGGCAACGTGACCTCGACGTCGACCGTCTGCTGGTCGGGGTCGGCGTGCAGCCCGAACGCCGGCACCAGGTCGACGTCGAACGTCGTGCCAGGTCGCGGCGGCGGATCGTCGACGGGTGCCGGAGCCGGGCCGAACAGCCGCTCGATGTCGTTCACGATCTCGTCGACGTCGATGTCGCCGACCACGACGATCGCGGCGTTGTCGGGTCGGTACCACCGGTCGTAGTACGCACGGAGCACCTGCTGCGGCATCGCCTCGATCGACGCGTCGTCGCCGATCGGCGATCGGTCCTCGTACGGGGTCGCGGTCAGATACATGTCGGCGGCGACGTCGAACAGCCGGCCCTGCGTGCTCTGCGTGCGCACCCTCCACTCGTCGAGCACGACCCCCCGCTCGGCGACCACCTGGCTCTCGGCGAACGTCGCGTGCGACAACCACTGTTCCAAGACCGTCAATCCCAGCTCGACCGACTCGTCGGCGTTCGGCACCGAGAGGGTGTAGACGGTCTCGTCGAACGCGGTGTAGGCGTTGACGTCGGCGCCGAACGCTGCCCCGAAGCTCCGGAGCGTGTCGATCAACTCGTTCTCCGGGAACTTCTCGGTGCCGTTGAACAGCATGTGCTCGACGAAGTGGGCAACGCCCGTCTCGTCGCTGGTCTCGTCGACCGAGCCGGCCTTGACGGCGAGTCGCACGTCGGCCTTCGAACCCGGGTTGTCGTTCGCGCGGACGTAGTACGTGAGACCGTTGCCGAGGACACCCGAGCGGACCGCTGCGTCGTTCGGGATCGGCTGGTCGGTCGTGTCGACCAGCCCTGGCAACGCCGGTCCGGCCGGTCGGGGATCGGTGCCGGCGTCGGGGTCGGGGTCGGGGTCGGAGTCCGTCGTCGCCGGCCGATCGCGCTCGGTCTCGGCCGATCTTTCAGTGTCGTCGGTGGCGTCGGCAGGCCGGTCGGCGACCGTCGCGGCCGGTGTCGCCCCGTCGCCGCCGGACGAGCATGCCGCCACGACGACGGCACACACCAGCAGCATCCCGCCACGCCGTCGCATGCGGCGACTCTAACTGGGGATGTTCCCGGTCTCCGGCGGGTCACCCGGTCGTTCAGGCCGGCGAGATCGGCGCGGACACGAACGACTCGTACCAGTGCGACGCCTCGATCAGCTCCCAGGACCGTGCCGCTGCCGGGTCGCTCGCCACCGGGGCCAGGTCGGCCTCGACGAAGCGCAGCATCGAGCGGAGCGCGTCGATCGCGTCGGGTGTGTCCCGTCGGCGACGGATCAGCTCGTCGCCGGTCGCGATCAGCGTGCGGACCATCACCAGCTGGACCGATGGCTGCCCGATCGCGAAGTGCCGGATCTGGTTGAAGGCCGACACCAGAATGTCGTCGTAGCTCGCCACCCTCGTCCGGATGAACTCGCACCCGTCGAGCGTCATCGACGCCGGATGCGGCCGCCGTTCGAGCACGGCGAGCACGACCTCGCCGAGTTGCTCGATCACGGCCGTCGCGGTGTTCGGATCGTTGACCCCCGGGGAGAGGGCCTTGTTGGCGATGTCTTCCATCATCGTGAACCCGAACGCGAGGTCCTGCTGCATCGTTCGCTGCTCACCGATCGCGAACGCGCCCCGCAACTCGTCCATCAACGAGTCGAGTCCGTCGTCCGCCGGTGGCGGCCAGAGCACGAGCAGCGGCGTACCGGAGCCCACGTAGCTGCCGGCCGAGACATCGAGTCGCACCGTGCTCCCGACGTCGATCGAGTCCCGTATTGCCTCGAGGCTGATCTGCTGCACCCATCCGTGCCGATCCGCAGTGAGGACCGCGCCTGGCTCCGACGGCGGCCGCTGAGGTGGGCTCGCAGCGTCGGAGGCCGTCTCGGTGCTCTTCGCATCGGTCGCCGAGCCCGACGCCGGCCGGTCGTCGGCGTCGTCGCCGTTCGCCCTGTCGGCAGCGGGAGGCACCGACGGTTCGGGGAACGCCTCGTCGACCAGATCGACCATCTCCTCGACCAGTCGACGTGTGACCGCGGACGCCCGGAGGCTGTGCGACGTGTGGCTGATCGATGCGAGCAGTGCGAACACGGCGGCGATCGCGAACAGCACCGCCAGGAACACCGACAGTCGCGGGATGTACGCCGATCCCTCGGCATCGAGCGGACCACGCACTTCACGGAGCACGAGGAGGCTGTAGGTGAACGTGGCCAGCAGGATGCCGATCATGTTCTGTTGGAACCGGTCGCGGAGGAACGACCGCAGCACGCGCGACGTGTACACGCTGCTCGACATCTGGATCGCGACGAGCGTGAGCGAGAAGACCACCGACGCCGCGCTGATCGTGCCCGTGCTGATCGCACCGAGCAGGGCGCGGGCGCTCTCCACCGTCGTATCGAGGTAACCCGGGAACTCGGTGTCCTGGGTCTCGACGTCGACCCAGGTGACGAACTGCGACAGCCCGATCGCGGTGACGATCCAGACGACGGGGAGAGCGAAGAGGCTCGATCGTGCCGCCTCGACGTAGGTGCGGATGGTGACCAGGAATCGGCCACCGTCTCGCCACGCACCACTGGCACTTCCGCTGGACGTCATGGGCGGAGCCTAAGAGGACCGGCGCCACGGACGTGCAACGCACGTCTGGATCGCTCGGACAGCCGGCCCTCGAACGCAGGGCGGGTGGCGCCTGTCCGACGAGAACCCATGTGGAACGTCGACAAGAAAAGACGACGAGCCGACCGGCAAACTGCCGGTCGGCTCGCCCGGGGGTCTGGGGGAGTTCGGACTCGAGCGCTCAGCGGGCCTGGTCGGCCGCCGACGTGGCCCTCGCGTCGTTCCGGGCGTCGTTCTGACGACGGCGGACGACCGCTGCGACGACCAGTGCGAGCGCCACGACGCCGATGATCGGCAACAGTCGACGCGAGCGGGAGGGCGCCCGGTAGTCGTCCAGGCCCGGAACGTGCCCTGCGGCGCTGCTGACCGCATCGGCCGCCGCCGCGGCGAGATCCTTCAGTTCGCCGGTGATGCCGCTCACGTCAGGCGCCGACACCGATGGCATGTCGGGCATGTGGACCTTCTTCATGTCTGGCATGTGGACGTTCTTCGTGAGGTTCATGGTGGTCACCTCAGACCCGGCTCCGGCCGAAGATGAATATCAGCAGGGCGACGATGGCGAGGATGATCAAGATCGTGTACAGCATGCCGGTCGGGTACCCGGCCCCCAGCGGTCACAAACCTCCACGTGCACGACCACATCCACGGCACATCGATCCGTTCGACCACATCCACGGCACATCGATCCGTTCGACGACCCAGGCGCCACCCTCCCACGTCCCACGCCACGCCCACGTCACGCCACGCCACGCCCACGCCACGCCCCTGGGCGCGCGGGCACACGCAGAGCTGGTTTGAGCGGGTGCACCGCGGGGTACGGAGATGCACGCCGAGCGAGCCGTTTGTTCGGCCGTCGAAAGGACCACACAATGTTTGCTGCACTCGGAATCATCCTCCTCGTCGCCGGGGCGATCCTCACGTTCGCCGTCGATCGGCAGGCCGAAGGGGGCGATCTCGCGGCCATCGGCTGGG
>CAXBAZ010000349.1:0-5053 GCA_963973395.1 uncultured Acidimicrobiaceae bacterium | reverse complement strand
GGCTCGAGCCGACCGCGTCCGGCCCGGACGACGGGCCCTCGTCCGTCGCTGCCGCGCCGACGGACGTGACCACCACGTCACCCGCACCCGCCACGGCAGCCGCGACCAATACGGCACCGGCCACCCGCTCGAGCACGTTGGCGGCCCCACGCTCGGCGGCCGGTCCGCTCGGACCGAACGCGAGCACCGTCGCCGCACTCGCCGTGGACGGCATCGACCTGCGCCTGGTGGCCGGCACCGCGTCGATCACGGTCGGTTCTGCTGCGCCGGTCGAACTGACCACCACCCGCATCGGAAACCTCGTCGTGGCCGACGCTCCCCCGCCGGTCGTCGAGCAACACGACGGCGAGGCAGCCAACGTGTGGCCCGACGTCACCGAGTGGTACCGCGATCTCGCGTCGGGCTTCGAGCACGGCTACACGATCGAGCGGCCGGTACACGGCGGCGACACGCTGACCGTCCACATCGCGGTCGGTGGAGCGGAGGTCGTCGATGTCGACGGCGACGTGATGCTCGCCCGCGACGACGAGGCGCCCCTCTGGTACCGGGGCCTCCAGGTCTTCGATGCCACCGGCACCACCCTCCCGGCCGTCATGTCGGCCACGGGGGCCACCATCACCATCGAGGTCGCCACCGACGGAGCGACCTACCCGATCACGATCGATCCGACCATCACCGAAGATCAGGCGATCCGCGGGCCCTCCGCCGAGTCCGCGTTCGGCACGTCGGTCGCGGTCGACGGTGACCGGATGGCGGTCGGTGTCCCGGACGTGGTCAACGTCGACGCGCTCGGGCCGGGTATCAGCACCTTCGGTGCCGTGTACCTGTACGAGCGGTCCGGTCGGGGTGCGCCGTGGGAGCTCGACGAGGTCATCGTCAACCCGTCCGTGACATACAGCGAATTCGGGTGGTCGGTCGCACTGGCCGGCGATCGGCTCGCCGAACTCCGTCGCCGGCGACAACGCCGACGCCGGACGGGTTCAGCTCCACGAGACGGACGGGACGAACTGGGTCCTGCTGGACGAACTCGAGCCGGGCGAGGCCGGGTCCTACGGATTCGGATTCGCCGTCGACTTCGCCACGCCCGACTTCCTGGTGATCGGTGCCCCCGGTCTGGTCGGCAACGACGTGTACGGCCCCGGCCAGGCGTTCGAGTATCGCGACGGCACGGTGGGATTGATCCCGACCGGTCCCGTGACCGGCGACGCCTGGACGGGTTACGCGGTCGCGGCCGACGTCCGGCCCGGAGGCGGATACCGCATCGCGGTCGGTGCCCCGGGAGAGAATTTGTACCGCGTCTTCGACGACACCGGGGCCGGCTTCGCATGGCCTCCGGTCGACGAGCTCGGTGGATCGGAGATGGGCAACGCTGTCGACGTGTCCGGCGACCGCATCGCGTTCGCCACGACCAACAACGTCACGATCCGCTCGACCGCCGACGGTGGCGAGTCGTGGAGCAACGAACTGATCACGTCCGTGCCCCGGGGCGCCTATCCCGGCACGGCCTTCAACCACCACTTCGACCTGGACCATGGCACGCTCGCGGTCGGAGCTCCGACGTCGAACCAGGTCGAACTGTTCCGCTTCAACGGGGTCGACTGGGGCGGACCGGTCCTGGGATCCGGCGTCGACAGGTTGGAGCCGACGGGTGCGTCCGCCAACGACCGCGCCGGCTTCTCGGTTGCGCTCGACGGCCCCTCGTTGGTGGTCGGCGCACCTGGCGACGACGGGCTCGGCGACGCCGAGCCCCAGGCCGGAGCGGTGTTCGCGGTGGATGTGCCGCTCGTCGCCACGTTCGTCGACGACACCGACTTCGCCGACTGGAACGAACCCGCCAACTGGGACGGTGGTGTCGTGCCCGGCGGGCAGGACGTCGCCATCATCCCCGTCGACCGCTACCCGCAGGTGAACGATGCCAGTGCGGTCGACGGGCTCGTGACGTTGGGTCAGCTGCGAGTGCTCGAGGGTCTCGACGTGAGCACCCGGATCGAGATCGGTCCGATCGGTGGCATCGACGTGGCGTCCTCCCCACCAGCGCTGCTCAGCGTCCCTGCGACGGTGGGACTCGACGGATACCTCGAAGGCAACATGCGGGCGACCGGTGCCACGTCGATCACCGGTTCGGGCGACATCACGAACACCGGTGTGTTCGAGAAGACCGGTCCGGGGGTGCTCACGGTGGGCCCGGGGATCACCTGGGGCACCCAGCCGCTCAGTGAACTCGTCGTCAGCGGCGGAGGCGTCGACATGCAGACGACGAACTTCGACGCGGACGGTCGGACACGGGTGGCCGTCGGCAGCCAGATCTCGTTCGCCGGCGACCTCGCCCTGACCGGCACCTCTGTGATCGAGATCGAGCTCGAGCCGGCGTCGGTGACGAGCGGCCGGATCACGGTCGCCGGCACGCTGACGCAGGCGGGCACCCTCGTCGCGACCAACGCTTCGGGGACCGACCCGACCGACGTGTACGAGATCATCACGTGCGGAATCTGCAGCGGTGGCCTCGGCTTCACGACCCAGACGCTGGATTCGCTCGATCTCGTGCAGTCCGAGACGTCGATCACGCTCCGGACGATCGACAACAAGATCACCGCTCCCACGTCCGGCGGCACGAGCTTCGGCAGGCAGATCGACGTCGACGGCGACCGGGCAGCGGTCGGAGAACCCGGCGCGAACACGGTCTACGTGCTCGCCCGCGACGCCGGAACCGGAGAGTGGACGATCGCCCAGGAGCTCACGGGTGGAGCGGGTTTCGGCCGCGCCGTGGCGATCAGCGGCACGTCCCTCGTCGTCGTCGCCGACGGCTCGATGACCTGGTACGAGTACGACGGCAGCTCGTACGGCAACCCGGCAGTCGGCGGGATCTCGGTCCCGGGCGGGGTCGACTGGATGGCCGGCAAGACGCTGTCGGTCGCGAACGGCCAACAGGTGCAGATCTTCGATCTCGACACGTCGATGATCGAATTCTTCGACGACCCTGCCGGGCTGTCCGGGAGCGCCGAACTCGGTCACGACGTCGCGTTCGGCGGCGATGTCGCAGGCGGGGAGGGCTACGCCGTGGTCAGCGCCCCCGGGGATGACATCGTGCTGGTGTACGAGCAGAACGGCGGCACGTGGAACGCCAACGAGATCGTGCTGAACAACCCGTCGACGTCGACGCCGGCACGATTCGGTGAGTCGGTTGCGATGTCGGGGAGCACCGTCGTGATCGGTGAACCACTCAACGACGAGACCGATGGCGATGCGGGTGCCGTGTGGGTCTACGACACGCCGAGCGATCCCACGCCGCAACGACTCGAAGCATCGGATGCCGGCTCCGGCAACGTGTTCGGATCGGCCGTGGCGTTCGACGGTGACACCATCGTGGTGGGCTCGGCCGCCGGTGAGGAGCAGGGAGTCCCGTACCGGGACGGGGCGGCCTACGTGTTCGAAACCACCGGCGGTGTTTGGGCCGAGACCCTGGTCCTTCGAGCCGGAGACGGGTTCAACAACGATCGGTTCGGCGACGCGGTCGGCGTGTCGGGCGACGCCGTGCTGGTCGGAGCACCATTCGACACCAACAGCAACGGCTTCCAGGCCGGTGCGGTGTACACCTTCGTGGCGGCACCGCCCGTCGTGCCGCCGGGGTTGACGTTCGACTTCGAGGTCGCCGCGGGCTCGGGCACTGTCGTGCTCGGATCGAGCGTGTCGGTGAACGACATCGACCGGCGGACCACGACGCGAGCGACCTCTGGTTCCACACTGGCGGCAGCGTCGCTGGCGAGCATCCGCTCCGACGACCCACAGGCGACCGCGCTCGCCCAGATCGCCGTCGGTTCGACACCGCTGTCGTCGATCGTGCTCGAGTCGGTGCCGCTGTCGTCGATCCCGCTCGTACTGATCGACATCGAGGGCGGATGGGCGCGCATCATCGCCGGGTCCGAGCTCGAGAACGAGCCGCTCGCGAGCCTCACCTTCGGCCAGGTGCTCGCAGAAGGTTCGCCGACCGAGGCATCGTCACCTGCCGGCCGGTTCGCCGCGACACCCCTGTCGTCGATCGACGTCGACGGCACGCCCCTGTCGTCGATCCCGCTCAGCTCGATCGTGCTCGGCGGCACGCCGCTGTCGTCGATCCCGCTCAGCTCGATCGACCCGGATCTCGACTGGTGCGACGTGATCGCCGAGCTGATCCCGGCCGGTGAGACCTGTCAAGACGTGCTCGACGAGCTCACCCTGATGGAGGTCAGCCTGCGCGGCGTCCCGCTCAGCTCGATCCCGCTCAGCTCGATCCCCCTGTCATCGATCCCGCTCAGCTCGATCCCGCTGAGCTCGATCCCGCTGTCGTCGATCGACCTGGCGCGCTCGCCACTCTCGTCGATCCCGCTGTCGTCGATCGACCTCGCCGGCACACCCCTGAGTTCGATCCCGCTGTCGTCGATCCCGCTCAGCTCGATCCCGCTGTCGTCGATCCCGCTCAGCTCGATCCCGCTGTCGTCGATCGACCTGCGAGGGGCTCCGTTGTCGTCGATCCCGCTGAGCTCGATCGTGCTCGCCGACGTGCCGTTGAGCTCGATCCCGTTGAGTTCGATCCAGGTCGACACGAACGGCACGGTCGACGCACAGGCGGCGCTCGCTGCCTGGTGCGCCGCGCTGGCCGGATCGGGATACGACTGCACGTCCGGCGTGAACGCGACCACCACGCTGCGCGAGCTGTCGGTGCACGGCGTGCCGTTGAGCTCGATCCCGCTGTCGTCGATCGCCCTGTCGTCGATCGACGTCGCCGGGACGCCGCTGTCGTCGATCCCGTTGTCGTCGATCCCGTTGTCGTCGATTCCGCTCAGCTCGATCCCGCTGTCGTCGATCCTCATCGGGAGCACCCCGCTGAGCTCCATCCCGCTGAGCTCGATCGACGTCATCGGTTCGCCACTCAGCTCGATCCCACTCAGCTCGATCGATCTCGATGCGACGCCGCTGTCGTCGATCCCGTTGAGCTCGATCCCGCTGTCGTCGATTCCGTTGAGCTCGATCCCGCTGTCGTCGATCCTCATCGGGAGCACCCCGCTGAGCTCCATCC
>CAXBAZ010000348.1:0-5057 GCA_963973395.1 uncultured Acidimicrobiaceae bacterium | reverse complement strand
GGCGCTCACCCCCTTCCCCCTCCTCCGCCAGGTCCGCCCCGGCGAGGCTGTCCTGATCCACGGCACCCTGCCGCCAGCGCACCTCAAAGCGCGGCGGTGGTGGGAGGAACCGCCGCCGAAACGCGTCGCCGAAGCTCACGCCAGTCGCGCCACGGCTTGACTTCACGGGCGGCCTGAAGGGCAGTTGGCGAGGGCCGGCTGAGATTCGAAGCGGTCACTCTATGTGGCCATCGATATTGTTCTCGACCACAATATGGCTTCCGATAAGTGCCGATCCCGGACGGGTCAGCGGTGTCGACGACTTGAGCGATATGCGTGGGTTGCGTCGCGCCCCGAGCTGTGTGGCGGACGACGGGCGAACAAACCTCCACCCACAGCCTCCGCCGCGGTTCGTCACCGAATGCCACAACCACCACATCGGAGCCGAAACCATCCACCGCATCACCCGGCCACCGCAACCTCACACCCTCCTCGGCTACGACGCACCCCTCGAACACCTCACCGCCACACCACTCCACAAGCCAACAGGTGGCGAGTGAGCCCATCAGGGTCAGACCTGACCGCGGGTCGATCACCCAGGCCTCTCATTCGCGGCCGGGGCCTGGTGATTACATCACCACTGGAGTGAAGCTACCCCCGTCGTAGAATCAATAGCGGGTCGTCTCCACCACGAAGCGTGAGGTGTGAAAGTGCCAGAACTCGATCAATGGAAGCTGCGGACCGAGCTGCGGGCCTGGCAGGTTCGTGCCCTGGAGGCCTGGTCGCAGGCAGGACATCGAGGTGTGGTCGACGCTGCCACCGGTACGGGAAAGTCGCTCGTTGCCCTTGCAGCGATCGAGGAGTTCGTGCGGGCCCACGACGCCCGCGCTCGGATTGTGGTCGTGGTGCCGTCACTGGCATTGGCTCGACAGTGGCGTTCCCAGCTGACTGAGGGCTTGGGCGTTCCCCAGGATGAGATCACCGAGTGGCACAGCAACGCTCCCAAGTCTGTGGGGCCGCCGCAGCGGCTCGTCATAGCCGTGATCGATAGCGCGCGCAAGCACATCCCCGAGATGATCCGCAAGTGGAACGATGAGGGGCACGTCACACTGCTGGTGGTCGACGAGTGTCATCGGGCCGGCAGTGCCGTCAACCGCAAGGTCTTCGACGTTCCACCCGGTCGGTCGTTGGGTTTGACTGCGACCCTGGAGCGGGATGACGGCGGCGAAGAGGTCGTCTTCGACGGGGTAGGACCTGTCTGCTTTTCGTACTCCCTCCTTGATGCGCTGGATGATGGAGTTCTTGCCCCGATTAGGTCGGTCAACCTATATGTGGATCTGACAGAAGCAGAGCAGAGCGATTACGACGAGCTCACTGCATCGTTGGATTCGGCGATGCGGCAGCTCAGACAGGAAATGTTCTCAGCGGGGCGCGACCTCAGGTCGAATCTCAACGAGATTCGACAGCTCGCCGTCGATGGTCATGCAGGCGCAGGGCGTGTGATGTCGCTGGTGGGAAAGCGAGCTCACCTGGTTCGCCACGCCGCAAACAGGCGCGAGTGCGTCAGGTCGATCGCTGGCTGGCTCGCCACGACCCAGCACAACGTCATCGTGTTCCACGAATCGATCGCGGGCGCCGAGCAGTCCCACGAGGCATTCCGCTCAGTCGGGTTGCCCACTGTCCTCGAGCACTCGGACCTGCCGGACGATCAACGACGGCAGTCCGCAAATGCATTCCGGGCAGGACGCGCGCGCGTGTGGGTTGTCGTGAAATCGATCGATGAAGGAGTCGACGTTCCCGACGCATCGTGCGCACTGATTGTCTCCTGCTCCGGAACCGAGCGGCAACGGATTCAGCGTTTCGGGCGAATCCTGCGCCAGCGTGACGGCAAGAAGGCACTTGCGGTTTCCGTGCTCGTGCGGAGAACGCCGGAGGAGCCCCGCGTCGGCTGCCGCGACACCGAGTTGCTTGGGGACGCGCGGGTCCGACACCATCGGTGGACGTTCGTTGCGTCCCTCGCCGAACTCGTCAATGCCGCGACGAGTTCGTTCCAGCCGGCATCGGACGCGCTCGGACACGCCAGCGCCTCAGACGAGCTCGTGGCACAGCACCTTGAGCTGGGAATCGCTAGCGACCGCAGGGTCACGCCGTTTGAAGCGTCAGATGGCAAGAGGAGATTCACGGTCGGCGAAGTCGCTGCTAGCTGCCACCGCAGCGAGAAGTGGGTCCACAATCAACGTCAGCGCCGGCGCTTTGAGAGCGCTGCCGACGGCCAGCCAGACGACATCTCTCGTACCGAAGCGGACCGGCTGTATGACATCGCGCTCCAAGAGAACAGGGCCAAGGCGGCGGCACAAGCACCTCAATCGCCGCCAGCGCCGACGCGCCGCCGACATCCTGCTCGATCGACCGTACCGGCACTCACTCGAGATGACATCCTCGCAGCCGCCACCGCCGAGGGTTCAGCGGACCCAGCGAGAATCGCCCAGCGCCTCGGACTTCCACGCGAGCAGCTCAGTGCGGTCATCACCGCGGATCCCATGCTCAAGTTCAGGCTGAAGAAGGTCGCCCAAGCCTCTTGAGGCCTCGTCCTGCGTGCTCGTGATGCTCCGGGAGGCTCCAGTCGCTGGCACGCGCAAGCCCCCACAGCAGGTGCGTCGGATCAACGCCGCCGACGGAAAGGGATCACACCACTCACCTGGCCACCCGCCCACCGCGGGGAATCCCGTGACCGTCCCCGGGGGAGTGAACAAACATGGCCATCCCCGGGGACAACCCACGGCCACCTCCGGGGCGATCACACTGACCGTTGACACGGCTGGCACGCTATGAGAGAGCCACACCGTGGTGGGCAAGGAGCGTGAGAGCCCGACCGGTCACCGACCTCGCACCCTACGTTCCCGTCGAAACCAGGTGCTGGGTTCCATTCGAGCAAGTCAGGAGCGTGGCATCACCCTGACCGACATGTGTGTGCCTGTTGCAGGTCGAGCTCGCCGCGACGCATCAGACGACCTTGAACGGATCATCTTCAGACGTTCACGACGTGTGTCAGGGTGACGCAATGTCAGATCGATCGAACCTTGAGCAGGGTGACGACGGTGTAGGCGCCGGTGGCGTTGCCGGCGTGCATGTGCATTCTCACGAAGACCCGCCGTCGGTCCACCCCCTAGCTGGACGATACCTATGGTCCGTGGTCGCCACCTGTGCCTTCGTCACACTGCTCGCGGTCGCAGTCCTGTGGCCCGGCAACGACAACGACGGATCCAACGATCCGTTGCTGCTCGACGCGAACACGATCAGCGCCCACGTCGTCGGAGTCGAGCTTCGGGCGTGTTCCTATAGCCTGCTCGACCAGTGTCGGTTCGTGCAGTTCGAGATGTCGGACGGCCCGTTCGCCGACCAGATCGGAACGATCGAGGAGCCGACACTAGACGGGTTCCTCGCCGAGGGCGACGACATCTTGGTTGTCTCCTTCAGCGCCGAATCGGGTGAACCAGTGTTCTCGTTCTACGACTACCAGCGCGGCAACGCCATGGTTTGGCTGCTGGCGCTTTTCGTGGGCGCCGTTCTGCTGCTAGGACGATGGCGTGGCCTCGGAGCGATCGGCGGATTGGCGTTCAGCCTGCTCGTCATCGTCGTGTTCACTCTGCCCGCGATCCTCGACGGGGCCAACTCACTCGCTGTCGCCCTGGTGTCGGCGTCTCTGATCGCGTTCGCGGCGTTGTTCCTCGCCCACGGCATCGGACTCGCGACCGCGGTCGCATTGGTGTCGACGTTCGCCAGTCTCATCATCACCGCCGTGCTCGCTTGGGCGTTCGTCGGGGCGACCCACCTGACCGGACTCGGCGACGATGTGAGCGTGATGCTAGGAGGCCTCGCCAGCGGGATCGATGCTCGCGGGATCCTGCTCGCCGGCATCGTGATCGGAGCGCTCGGCGTCCTCGACGATGTCACCGTCACCCAGGTCTCTGCCGTCTGGGAACTCAAACGGGTTCGACCCGAACTCACCCTGCACGAACTGGTCGCACCGGCGTTGCGGATCGGCCGCGATCACATTTCGTCGACTGTGAACACCTTGTTTCTGGCCTACGCCGGCGCAGCACTCCCACTGCTGCTGTTCTTCACCGAGGCTGGCCAGGGCTTCCGAGGTGTCATCACCCGCGAACTCGTCGCAGCCGAAGTCGTCAGAGCACTGGTCGGCTCGATCGGCCTCGTCGCCTCGGTGCCGATCGCCACCTGGCTGGCAGCGCTCGTCGTGTCAGGTGGCGGTCCGTCGCAAGCCGACCCCGAACAGGGTGCCGACACAGCCAGGCCTTCAAAGTCATGAAGAAAGCCGAGCAATCAGCCCAGCACCAACACAAGCACATCCTCGCGCCGACAATCACTGGCGTTCGGCGACATTGCCCGCATGGGGAACCAGCCGATGCTGTCGAACCGGCCCGGTCAGAACGGCAATCATGCAACGACGAATGCACGCGTCGCCGACGTGCCGCTATCTCGAGTCCGTCGGCTCTGGACGGGTCTGACCAGGTGGTGTGCGTCGTGGATATGTCGTCAACGCTCTCCAAGTCGGCCGGCTACGCGGTGCGTCGAAGACGCGCTTGAGATAACGCGCCCACGTCGCAGCCCGAACCCCTCGCCCGCTACATCGAAGACACTCCAAACGGGACTAGACATACGTGCCGGTCAGGGACGCGCCCGATAACAGCGCGCGTAGTCCCGGTTCGGCCACCAATCGGCGCGCCGCACTGCGGCCTAAGCGTGACGCTGCACTTTCACCGGTATAACGACCCCAGTGCAGTGCCACAAAATAGCGTCTGGAGGTCAGCACTCCGGTCGATCCCACCGTGGACGTGACGCGGAGCCTCGGGCACGAGCGGCGCTCGTGGACTACGTCCTGCGATCACCGTCCAGCCACGGTTGGCCGGGCGGCAACACGAGAAAGCCACCGCGGTGCCACATGAGTTCATGGGCACAGCGATCGATGAGCGGCGTGTTGTAGAGCGCTCGAATCCACAACGGCATCACCTCCGGTGTTGGCCTCGCACCACCGGGTGGGACCCAGTCCCATCCCGGGC
>CAXBAZ010000347.1:0-5058 GCA_963973395.1 uncultured Acidimicrobiaceae bacterium | reverse complement strand
TGACCGACCGCGACCTGCGGGACCTCGGGCGCCGGCGGCACCGGCGGGGCGCCGACCGCGACCGTGCTGCCGTCGACCTCGCCGATCTCGGGCGCCGTTTCGTCGGCAGGCTGGTCGGAACCCTGGTCGTCACCGTCGTCAGGTGACGTCGTGACCGGCTCGCCCGGCTCGTCCGCCCAGACCGAACCGACCGGCAGGAGACCACACACGGCAACGGCGATCGCCACCGCACCGCGTCGCTTCCGAATCGAGTTCCGCCACGTCATGGGAACAGCGTACGAAACCCGGTCGGCCGTCTCCGGCTGAAATTCAAGATCACCATAGGGTTCCCCTCAAGAACGGGCGCTCACCGTACCCGACAACCACGCGAGCAGTCAAACTGGTCACTCTGCGTGGTTTCGGAGGACTCGGCTACCTCCGACGGGCCGGCAACTCATACGATCGGCAACGATGGATTTCAGTTGGACCCCCGACCAGATCGAACTCCGGGAACACGCCCGCCAAGTGGCCCGCTCGGCCGTCGAGCGCTATGGCCGCCACAACGACTCCTGGATCAACGGATTCAGCAAGGAGTTCGCGACCGAGCTGGCCGAACTCGGCTGGATCGGTCTCACGTGGCCGGTCGAGTTCGGGGGCGCCGGCCGGCCGGCGATCGACCGTCTCATCATCGGCGAGGAACTGATCGCCGCCGGCGCCCCGATCGCGGCGATGTGGTTCGCCGACCGGCAGATGGGCCCCTCGCTGATCGCCTACGGCCGCCCCGACCAGCAGGCTGCGTTCCTCCCCGGCATGCTCTCCGGCGAGACGACCTGGTGCATCGGCATGTCCGAACCCAACGCCGGGAGCGACCTGGCGAGCCTCACGACGCAGGCCGCGCGTGACGGCGATGAATACGTCATCAACGGCCAGAAGATCTGGACCAGCTTCGGACTCGTCGCCGACTACTGCTACGTGATCTGTCGCACCAACAACGAGGGTCCACCCCATCAGGGCATCAGCGAGATCATCGTGCCGATGGACACCCCCGGCGTCGACGCCCGTCCGATCAAGGACATGACCACGAACCAGCACTTCTCCGAGGTGTTCTTCACCGACGTGCGGGTGCCGGTCACCAACCTGGTCGGTGTCGAGGGCAATGCCTTCAAGCAGACGATGACGCAGCTCGAACACGAACGCGGCGGGATCGACCGGTTGGTCAGCAACGAAGCGCTCTTCCGGATGGCCGTCGAACGTGCCGACACCACCGACCCGCGGGTGCGCCAGGAGATCGCAGCACTCGAGACCGGGTACCGGCTGGGCCGGATCCTCGTCACTCGCGAGGTGCTCAAGCAGGCGCCGCGCGGCTTCTCGGCGGCGACCAAGTGCTTCTGCACCGAGCACGAGTGGCGCGTCGCCGAGTTCGTGGCGCGTGTCTTCGGAGCCGAGGCCACGGTGTGGAGCGACGTCGTGCACGGACTCCTCTACGCCCCCGGCTACACCATCATGGGCGGCACCTCCGACATCATGCGCAACATCCTGGGCGAGCGTGTGCTCGGCCTGCCCCGCGAGCCCCGCTGACGTCGCACGGGCGGTCCGGCCGTCGCTTCCCGCGCGACCCACGCCGACTTGTACGGTCGTCCGGATGGAGCATGTTCGATTCGGCCGGACCGGCCTGCACGTGTCGCGACTCTGCCTCGGCACGATGACCTTCGGCTACCAGTGCGACGACGACACGTCGTTCGCGATCATGGACGCCGCCTACGACGCCGGCATCACCTTCTTCGACACGGCCGACGTGTACCCGCTCGGCGGCCCGCCGGAGACGATCGGCCGGACCGAGGAGATCATCGGCCACTGGATGGGGCGCGACGGGCGATCGCGCGACGACATCGTGCTGGCCACGAAATGCTTCGGCCACAGCGGTCCACAGCCGTGGGACCGCGGCAACAACCGCAAGAACATCATGCGGGCGATCGACGCCTCGCTCCGTCGTCTCGGCACCGACTACGTCGACCTCTACCAGATCCACTTCTGGGACCCACGTGTCCACATCGACGAGACACTGCAGGCGATGGACGAACTCGTCCGGTCGGGCAAGGTGCGCTACATCGGCTGCTCGAACACGATGGCGTACCAACTCGCCCGCTCGATCGGGCGCAGCGAGCTCCACGGCATCAGCCGGTTCGAGAGCGTCCAGCCGCGCTACAACATGCTCTTCCGGGAGAACGAACGCGAGCTGTTGCCGCTCTGCGCCGAGGAGGACATCGCCGTCGTCCCGTACAACCCGCTCGCCGCCGGCATGCTGACCGGCAAGCACCGCACCGGCGCCCCGACCGAGGGGACCCGGTTCACGCTCGGGCGGGCACAGGATCTCTATCAACAGCGCTACTGGAACGAGCGGATGTTCGAATCGGTGGAAGCGATCCGGGCGATCGCGGAGGATGCGGCCACTCCGATGACCACCCTGGCGATCCAGTGGGTGCTGGCGAACCCGGCGATCACCGCCCCCATCGTCGGTGCGAGCCGGCCGGAGCAGCTGGCGGCATCGGTGGCTGCGGTCGAGACACCGCTCGACCCGGCGATCAAGTCGACCCTCGACGAGCTGACCGCCGTCTACCGCCAGGGGGATCACGACCGCTGACCCGGCGTCGGTTGAGCGCAGCTTCGACCGGGTAGTGATCGGCCGTGACCGACCGAACCGATCGATCCGACGCGCTGGTGATGTTCGGCCTGACCGGCGACCTCGGCCGGAAGAAGCTGTTCCCGGCCATCTACGAGCTCGCGGCCGCCGGCCGGCTCGACGGTCCCGTGATCGGTGTCGGCCGCACGACCCGGAGCGAGGCCGAGTTGCGGGCGATGTTCGACGACGCGCTCGAGGGGCACGAGCCCGCGGGCGGGGGCGACGTCGACCTCGACGTCGCCCGCTCCGTCGAGCTCTCCTACATCGCCGGGGACGTGACCGATTCCGCCCTCTTCACCGAGTTGAGCACCCGCCTGAGCCGGAGCGCGCGGCCACTCCTGTACGCGGCCCTCCCGCCCCACCTGTTCGGCACGGTCGCGGCGAGGGTCGCCACAGCCGACCTGCCCGACTCGACCCGTCTGGTCGTCGAGAAGCCGTTCGGGGACGACGCCGACACGGCCCGCGCCCTCTACGACGAGATCACGACGTCGATATCGCCCGAGCGTCTCTTCATCGTCGACCACTTCCTCGCCAAGGCTGCGATCGAGAACATGCTGGTCGTGCGCGCCGTCAACCCGCTCCTGGCCAACTCGCTCGACGCCGATCACGTCGACGCGATCGACGTGATCATGCACGAGTCGGGCGGTGTCGACGGCCGCGGATCGTTCTACGAAGGAGTCGGAGCGATCAAGGACGTCGTCCAGAACCACCTCCTCCAGATGCTCGCGATGGTCACGATGGAGCCGCCCTCCGACGACGGTGACGAGGCCCACCACGCGGAGCGACGGGCACTGCTGGCCGCGATCGAACCGGTCAGGCCGGGCGACGTGGTGCTCGGCCAGTACGCCGGCTATCGAGATCTCGACGGCGTCGCCGACGACTCCGACGTCGAGACGTTCGCGTCCCTCGCCATCACGATCGACAACGATCGGTGGCGCGGGGTGCCGATCTCGATCCGCACCGGCAAGCGGATGCACGAAGATCGGACCGAGGTGGTGTTCCACCTCCGCAACACGTCTCGACACCACACGCGCAACGGCAATCGCATCCGGTTCTCCGTCAAGCCCGCCGCGTCGGTCTCGTTCGAACTCGACGTCATCGACCCGATCGTCCACGAACCGCGCCCGACCATCGTCACCGCCTGCGGGCCGGACGACCACGGCGAACTCGGTGATTACGCCGTCATGTTCGACAATGCCATGCGGAACGACACGCGGCACTTCGCTCAGATCGACGGCATCGTCGAAGCGTGGCGCGTGCTCGCCCCGGTGCTCGAACAGGAGCATCCCCTGCACGAGTACGAGCCGGGCTCCTCGGGACCTGACGCGTCGCCCTACGCCACATGAGTGTCGAACTCGAGCGCTATGCCGCGATCGGCGACATGCGGACGATCGGACTCGTGGACGACACCGGCAGCCTCGACTGGTGGTGTTGGCCGCGGTTCGACTCCCCCTCGATCTTCGGCCGCCTGCTCGATGACGACGGCGGCCACTGGGAGATCGATCCAGCGGCGCCCGTCGTGGCCCGCCGCCACGTGTACCTGTCGGCCACGAACGTGCTCGTCACCCGCATGCACACCGCGACGGGTGTGCTCGAGGTCGACGATCTGATGGCGATCGGCGAACCTCGGCTGATCGTCCGTCGTGCACGCTGCGTGCGCGGCACGATCGACCTCACGAGCACGATGGTGGTCCGGCCCGACTACGGACGCACCGAGGCGTCGTTCGAGGCTCGCCCCGGCGGCGGCATCGAGATCGGGGTCGGCGGCGCTCCACCGCTGCTCGCGACGAGTTCGATCCCTCTCACCGTCGAGGGCGACAGGGTGACCGCATCGTGCGATCTCGGTGAGGGCGAGACCGCATGGTTCACGCTCGGTGATCACGGGACCGCCGGCGTGGACATCGACTCGGTGATCGAGGCCACCGTCGACTACTGGCAGTCGTGGACCTCGCGCAGCAACTACCGCGGACGCTGGCGCGAGTCGGTCGAACGCTCCGCGCTGGCGTTGAAGCTCCTGACCTCGGTCGAGACCGGAGGTCTGATCGCCGCCGGCACGACCAGCCTGCCCGAGGTGATCGGTGGTGAGCGCAACTGGGACTACCGGTACGTGTGGATCCGGGATGCTGCGTTCATGCTGTACGCCTTCCTCGAGCTCGGCTACGCGACCGAGGCTGCCGCGTTCACCGACTGGCTCACGGCCCGACTCGAGACCTGCGCCGCTCGGTGCGCGACGTCCGACCGACCGCCGCTCTCACCCCTCTACGACCTCGACGGCAACGACGAGCTGACCGAGACCGACCTGGGCCACTGGAGCGGCTACGCCGACAGCCGGCCGGTCCGGATCGGCAACGCTGCGAGCGGACAGGTACAGCTCGACATCTACGGCGAACTGATCGACT
>CAXBAZ010000346.1:0-5068 GCA_963973395.1 uncultured Acidimicrobiaceae bacterium | reverse complement strand
TGCGACCGAGCTGTACGGCATCGCCGACGAGATGGCGGCGGTCGGTCACGGCGTGTTCCAGTTCGCCCCCGAGCACGTGATCCTCCCCGACCAGGAGTGGACCTGGATGCGCGAGCTGGCCACGCGCAGCGGCCGCACGGTGAGCGTGAACTTCTCGCAGACCGACCAGCAGCCCGACCTCTGGAAGCAGGTGATCGCCAAGCTCGACGAGGATCGAGCCAACGGCGTGCCGATCGTCGCCCAGGTGCACGGCCGCACGGTCGGGCTGTTGATGTGTCTGGAGGGCAGCTACCACCCGCTCATGTTCCACCCGGCCTACCAGGAGATCGCCGAGCTGCCGCTCGCCGAACGGTGCGCGGCACTGCGGAGCGGGCCGATCCGGCAGCGGATCATCGACGAGGTGCCCGACGACGGCGGCTTCTTCGAACGTGCCGTGTTGAACGTGACCCACAAGATCTGGGCGGTCGCCGACGGCGACATCGACTACGAACCGTCCCCCGACGAGGCGGTCGGCGCCGTCGCCCGCCGCACCGGAGCGAGCCCGGTGGAGCTGATGATCGACCAGCTCCTGACTGCCGACGGCCACGGCATGCTCTACTCGCCGTTCTTCAACTACAGCTACGGCGATCTCAGCTTCGTATACGAAGCCCACATGAACCCGTCGACCCGCATGGGACTGGCCGACGCCGGCGCCCACGTCCGGGTGATCTGCGACGGCGGCACCCCGACCTTCATGCTCACCCACTGGACCCGCGACCGCCGACGCGGTCCGAAGATGCCACTCGAGTACGTGATCCATCGCCAGACCCGCCAGACGGCCGAGCTGTACGGGCTCGGCGATCGTGGTCTGCTGATGCCGGGTCTGCGGGCCGACGTGAACGTGATCGACTACGACGCGCTCACGTTCGGCAAGCCGCGCATGGCCTGGGACCTACCGGGCGGCGCGCCCCGCTTGGTCCAGAAGGCGAGCGGGTACCGGCACACGTTCTGCGCCGGCGTGGAGACGGTGACCGACGACGAGTTCACCGGTGAGCTGCCCGGCCGCCTGGTGCGCGGCCCGCGCTGAGATCAGGCCCGTGCCGGCGGGTCGAGGACGTCGCCCACACGATGGTTGACCGCCCGGATCACACGATCCTCGCGGTGCCATCCGAGCAGACTGACCGTCGCCGTCGCCAGCGCGAAGCGCCGCCCCTCCACGGCCGGCAGACCGCACCAGCGGGCGATCAGGATCGCCAGCAGGTGCCCGTGTGCGAACACGACACCCGTCCCGGTGTCCCCGACGTCGCGATCGAACCGGGCGATGAACCGGTCGGCGCGCCCGCCCACCTCGTCGACCGTCTCGCCGTCGACGATCTCGTGTGTCCACACCGACCAGTCGGCGATTCGTTCCCTGGTCTGCATCGTGGACTCGCCCTCGTAGATCCCGTAGTCCCATTCGACGAGGTCGTCGTCGACCACCAGCTCGCACGCCGGCTCGACCAGTCGGGCGGTGTGGCGGGCCCGCTGCAGCGGGCTCGTGTACGCCCGATCCAACACCCAGCCCGCCAGAGTTCGCGAGGCGTCGCTCGCCTCGTGCTCACCGCGCTCGGTGAGCGGGATGTCGGTGCGGCCGGTGTGACGCCCCGTCCGTGACCATTCGGTCTCACCGTGACGGATGAGGATCATCTGCGACGCCGGCACGCGGCGACCATAGCCCGGCGCGGCGGATCGGTCGACCGGCGCTCGGTAGCATCATCACATGCGCGGAACGGTCATCCTCGTGACCGGCGACCACGCCCGCTCGATCCCGGCCGTCCTCGGTGAACTGGCGGCTGCCGCTCGCGAGCTCGCGGTCGACGGTGTGCACATCGACCTCCTGATCGTCGACACCGGGAGCTCCGACGGCAGCGTCGACATCGCCCGCACGACCGCCGACGAACTCGGCCTCCCGCTCGACGTCACCACCTCGGACGGCTCCGGCGCCTGGGTCACCCAGCGAGACGGTTTCGCCGCCGCGCTGAAGCTCGGCGAACCCGATTTCCTGGTGACCCACGACCCCGCCGGACATCACGACGCCCGACAGCTGCCCGATCTGGTGCGCTCGTACCGCGCCAAGGGCAGCGGGCTCACGATCGGCTCGCGATGGATCCGGGGCGGATCGGCGCCCGGCACGTCGCGACCCCGTGCGGTCCTCAGCCGCCTCGCCAGCTTCGGTGTCGCGCGGGTCACCGGTCTCCGTCGGGTGCGCGACGTCACCACGGCGTTCAGGGTCATCCGACCGGATGCGGCCCGCCTCGTGAGCGACCGGCCCGCGACCGTCGGCGACTACGGGTACTACTGCGAGTTCGCAGCCGCGGTCCAGGCGTACGGGTTCACCGTCGAGGAGGTCCCGATCTGCTTCCGGCCGCGGTTCGGACAGGTCCCACGCCTCACGCTCGGCGATCTCTTGGAGTTCTGGTCCGATCTCCGGCGGCTGCGCACCAGGGTGCGCTCGATCCGCGCCGACATGGCCGTCGATCAGGCGACCTGGGCGACCAGATCAGGGCTGATGCGGCAGCAGTCCCCCTCGACGGGATCCGAGTTCGGCGCGCTGGACGAACTGACCGAGTTGAGCGGGGCCGGCCGATTCACGGCGTGGATCGTCGACGAGCTCGACGGCGCGCTCGGTCACCGCGTGCTCGACGTCGGCGCCGGGTTCGGTTCGATCGCCACCGAGATCGCGGCTCGTACGCCGGAACAGCAGGTCGTGGCGATCGAACCCGCCGCCAACGTCTTCCCAACGCTCGCCGATCGCGCCGCATCGGTCGCCAACCTCGAAGCGGCCCAGATCACCTCCGGCGACCTCGCCGACCGGCGACCGACCCCGAGGTTCGACTGCGTCGTGTACGTCAACGTGCTCGAACACATCGAGGACGACGTCGCCGAGCTGTGCACCGCCCGCCGGCTGCTCGAGACCGACGGACGGCTCGGGCTGTTCGTCCCGGCGATGCCATCGCTGTACGGCAGCCTCGACTACAAGTCGGGCCACTACCGGCGCTACACCGCCGAGCAGCTCCGGTCCGTGCTGCAGCGTGCCGGGTACGTCGACGTCGACGTGCGATACCTCGACGTGCTGGGCGTCGTGCCGTACTGGCTGATGTACCGGGTCCTGAACGTCGGCCGCCTCGACCGGGTGTCGTCGACGGGGTACGACCGGGTCATCGTGCCGCTCAGCCGGGCGGCACAGTTCGTGATCCGCCGCCCACCCCGCGGCAAGAACCTCGTCGCGACCGCCCGCCGGGGGCCGGTGCAGCCGAGGCCGGCGAGCGATGGTCCCGCACGATCGGCGAGGATCTGATCACCTGTCGACGCGTCGACCCACGATGACGTCGGATCGGTCGAACAGCAACTCGTACTCACCGTCCGGAGCCACGAGGTCGGCGAGCAGCTCCCGGTGCTGTTCGCCGACCTGCTGCCGGTCGATCACCAGATAGTCGATCTCGCCGGGATCGGGAAGCTTGTAGGTGTCGTCGTTGCCCCAGTAGGCGGGCACCCATGGATTCGGCCAGTCGTAGATCTGCTCCCGATGGGACAGGTGGGGCCCGAGCGTGTAGGTGGCGGTGACCGACACGTCGTCGGGCACGAGTTCGAGCGCGTCGCGCATCACGTCGTGACGCTCGATCGCGCGCCCCCAGACCTCGTCGTTGGCGCCGATCGGCGACGGTGACCACGCGATGTTCGTCACGTAGGCGCACACCACGATCCATGGCAGCAGGAAGCGGCGAACCAACCGGTCGGGCCACATCCACGCGGCCGCCTCGACCGATGCGATCACGATCGGCGCGATCATCACCGACGTGTACTGGTAGCGGATGCTCCGCGCGTAGGGGCTCCCCCCGATCACACTGGCGAGCAGCTGCGGTCCGGCCATCGCGAGTTGCAGGATGCCGCCGAGCGGCAACCCGCCCCACGGCAGCAGCAGGTCACGGTAGAAGCGCAGGCGATCGGGTTGTGTGGCGTCGGAGACGACCCGGTCGGGCCGGGTGAGCACCGTCTGCGCGATCTCGAAGGTGTTCGAGCCGTACTCGCCGTAGAAGTAGCCGATGTAGAAGGGCTGCCGACCCTGATTGAAGGCGGGGATGACGAAACGGGTGCAGACCAGGTACCAGACGACCCCGAGCGCGGTCGCTCCCAGCGCCATGTACTGGCTCCGCCGATCGCTCCGGTGCGACCGACGGAGCATCCACCACAGGACGACGCCCATCACGATCACCGCGAGGGCGGCGTCTTCCCTGGTCGAGAGGGCCAACACGATCGAGACGAAGAACGGACGCCAGCTTCGTCGGGTCGCGAACCACCAGGCGAACAGCAACGGTGTGACGACGAGAGCCTCGGGGTGGAAGTTCGCCCACGCGATCCACTGGATCGGTGCGTACAGCAGGTAGACGATCGCGAACACGAGACCGACCCATTCGTTGTGCATCCGGTCGCGGGCCAGCAGGTACGTCGGGATCGCGCCCGCCCCCAGTGCGGCGGCCTGCACGCTGATCAGGAACGCCGGCCCGGCGCCGAACCAGTAGAACGGGGCGAACAGGAACGCGATCAGGTTGACGTGGTGCCCCCAGAAGTCGATGCCGCGCACCGTGACGAACGACTTGCCGCGCGACACCAACCAGAAGCCCTGGTCGTAGATGCCGAGGTCGAACGCCCAGGTGCCGAAGTTCCGGTGGCGCTGCACGCCGAGCCGGGCGAACACCAACGTGAAGATGACGACACCGGTGACGACCAACCACGCCGCCGGATGGATCGAGCCGACGAGTGCGACCACCCGCGACCGGAGCCGTTCGGCGACCGGGCGATCCGACCCGGGGTCGCCGTCGACGCGCACCGCGGCGATGTCGTCGTCGCTCCCGGGGCGCTCGGCGTCAACGCTCACGGCTGGCGACACTACCGGTGCCCCGTCGGGTGACCGGCTCAGCCGGCCGTACGGACGTCGGCGGCCACGGCTGCGAGCACACCGTTCACGAACCGGCCGGAGTCGTCGGTCGAGAAGCGCTTGGCGAGCTCGACCGCCTCGTCCTCCGTGCCGAACGGCACGATCGCGAGCACG
>CAXBAZ010000345.1:0-5088 GCA_963973395.1 uncultured Acidimicrobiaceae bacterium | reverse complement strand
CTCCATCGCGTAGATCTTCATGAGCTGGTCGCGGACGACCGGGTCGCCGAGGCGACCGGCCGCGGTCGCGGCGTTGCGGAGCAACTCGTACATCGGCTGACTGATCGAGCCGGCACCCATCGATCCGATCGCGACGCGCTCGTACATGAGCATCGCGGTCGCCTGACGCCAACCGTTGTTGTACTCGCCGATGAGGTTGTCGACCGGCAGTCGGACGTCGGTGAAGAAGACCTCGTTGAAGTGGCGGCCACCGTCGATCTGGTGGATCGGGCGGATCTCGATCCCGGGCGACCTCAGGTCGACGATGAACATCGAGATGCCGGCGTGCTTGGGCTGTTCCGGGTCGGTGCGGGCGATGACGACGCCGTAGTCGCTCTCGTGGGCGAGGGTCGTCCAGACCTTCTGGCCGTTCAGGATCCATTCGTCACCGTCGCGTTCGGCCTTCATCTGGAGGCTGGCGACGTCGGAACCGGCCCCCGGCTCCGAGAACATCTGACACCAGACCGTGCGGGCCGCGATGTTGTCGGGCATGTACGTGCGCTTCTGTTCGTCGGTGCCGAACTCGTCGAGCACGGGCAGGCACATCCCGTGGCTGATCACGAGCTCACTCGTCATGGCGGGGAACTCCTGGGCGATCGCCCGCCAGATGCGTTCGTGGTCGGAGGTGAGTCCGGCCCCGCCGTATTCGGTCGAGTACGAGAGACCTGCCAGGCCGGCCTCGGCGAGCTTGCCCTGGAACTCCCGGGCGGCGGCGAGGTTGCGACGCGCCCCGGGCCGCGCGTTCGACTCGAGGAACGTCCGGCACCGTGCCCGGAACTCGTCGGCGTCGGCGGGGGAGAGTCGGGCATCGACGTTGCCGGTCGTGCTGCCGGTGGTGGGGCTGCCGGTGGTGGTGGTGGTGTCGGTCATCGGGGGCTCCTGGAGCGGTGGGGCGGATCGTTTGGCTTCGTAGCGCCAACGACTGTATGGTGTCATACAATCATGGTCGGGACAAACGCAGGGACACACGGTGCGGCGAGCAAGGCAGGTCGCAGCGTGGGCACGGGGTTGGGCCACGAGCTCGATGCGCCCCCGTGGCTCCGCGTCGAGAGCACGTTGATGGCCACCGCCAACGCGATCCGCGGGGCCTACGACGAGCGGTTGGCAGGTCTCGGGCTCACGCTCAGCCTCGCGAGTCTGCTCGCCTACGTCGCCGACTACGGCCCGGTGACCCAGACCCGGGCGGCCGAGCACCTCGGACAGGGACGCGCGGTGACCGGCACACAGATCGACCGGCTCGAGGCCCTCGGCCACGTCGAGCGACGTCCCGACCCGCACGATCGTCGAGTGTGGCTGGTGGCGATCCGGCCCACCGGGCTCGATCTGGCGGCCTCGATCGCCGAGGTCGACCAGGTACTGCGCGCCGAGCTGCGGGCCGGCATCTCACGCGCCGATCGCCAGACGCTGGCGGCCACGCTCGTCCGCCTGCAACAGAATCTCCATCTTTCCACCCATCAGTCACAATCCGGGCCACACACCCGGTCACACCATCAGCCAGACCAGCAGGGAGCTGCAACATGACCAACGCCGTGATCGTCGACGCCGTCCGGACACCCGGCGGACGCCGCAACGGGATGCTGAAGGATTGGCACGCCGCCGACCTCGCCGCCCACGTCCTCAAGGCGCTCCAGGAGCGCAACGACCTCGACCCCTCGATCGTCGACGACGTCATCATGGGCTGCGTCATGCAGGTCGGTGAGCAGTCGCTCAACATCGGCCGCAACGCCGTCCTCGCAGCCGGATGGCCCGAGACGGTCCCCGCCACCACTGTCGACCGGCAATGTGGTTCCAGCCAGCAGGCGCTGCACTTCGCGGCCCAGGGAGTGATCGCCGGCGCGTACGACGTCGTCGTCGCGGCGGGCGTCGAGGTGATGACCCGCACGCCGATGGGCGCCTCGATCGTGAAGGACATGGGCTTCCCGTTCCCGCAGGCGATGATCGACCGCTATGCGGACACGGGGCTGCCGCCCCAGGGCATCGGAGCCGAGATGATCGCCGACGAGTACGGCTTCACCCGGGGCGACCTCGATGCCTTCGGAGCCGAGAGCCAGCGTCGGGCGGCGCAGGCGACGGCCGAGGGACGGTTCGAGAACGAGATCGTCCCGGTGCCCGTCGTCATCGACGGCACGACCGTCATGATGACCGCCGACGAGGGCATCCGCGAAGGAACCACGGCCGAAACGCTCGCCAACCTCAAGCCTGCGTTCAAGGAGGACGGCAAGGTCACCGCCGGCAACTCGTCGCAGATCAGCGACGGCGCCTCGGCCGTGCTGATCATGAGCGAGGAGAAGGCGGCCGAGCTCGGCCTGAAGCCCCGGGCCCGGTTCCACAGCTTCGCCGTCGCAGGGACCGACCCGGTCACGATGCTGAAGGGCCCGATCCCGGCCACCGAGAAGATCATGGCCCGCTCCGGGCTCGCGCTCGACGACATCGACCTGTTCGAGGTCAACGAGGCGTTCGCGTCGGTCGTCCTCGCATGGCAGAAGGAGCACGGCACCGATCTCGCCAAGACCAACGTGAACGGCGGCGCGATCGCCCTCGGTCATCCGCTCGGCAGTTCGGGAACCAAGCTCATGACGACGCTGCTCAACGAGCTCGAGCGCACCGGCGGCCGCTACGGTCTGCAGACGATGTGCGAAGGTGGCGGTCTCGCCAACGCCACCATCATCGAGCGCCTGTGAGTCGGTGGCGCTCACCCCAGGACAGCGGCCTCGCGGCTGCGACCAGAACGACAACGATCATCGAAAGGATCAACTGATGCCCAGAATGAATCTCGAAGGCTCCTCGTCGATCGTCACCGGGGGTGCCTCCGGCATCGGTGAGGCATCGGCGCGCCAGCTCGCAGCGCTCGGCGCACGCGTCGTGATCGCCGACCTCCAGGAGGAGCGCGGCACCGCCGTGGCGAACGAGATCGGCGGCCTGTTCGTCAAGTGCGACGTGTCGAGCGAGGACGACGGCGCCGCCGCGGTCGCCGCCGCTTCCGAGATGGGCCCGCTGCGATCGTTGGTCAACTCCGCAGGCCTCGGTCGGGCGGCGCGCACGGTCGACCGCAACAACGACCCGATGCCGCAGGACCTGTTCGACTTCGTCATCAAGATCAACCTGCTGGGTACGTTCAACATGCTGCGGCTGTCGGCCGCGGCGATGGCCAAGACCGACCCGGTCGACGACGACGGCAGCCGCGGTGCGATCGTCAACATGGCGTCGGCTGCAGCCTTCGACGGTCAGATCGGCCAGGCGGCCTACTCCGCGTCGAAGGGCGGTGTCGTCGGCATGACGCTGCCGATCGCTCGCGACCTGTCGGCCGTCGGCATCCGGGTCAACACGATCGCGCCGGGCCTGATCGACACGCCGATCTACGGCGAGGGCGAGGCGTCCGACGCGTTCAAGGCCCATCTCGGCCAGTCGGTGCTGTTCCCGAAGCGCCTCGGTAGCGGCGAGGAGTTGGCGTTCATGGTCGTCGACCTGATCACCAATCCGTACATGAACGCCGAGACGATCCGCGTCGACGGCGGCATCCGCATGCCACCGAAGTAACTGCCTCGACATGATTGCCTCGACTGCCGCCGTTCGCTGACGCTCACTTCGGCTGCTCTCGGCTGCGTCTCGTCGCTGGCGCTTCCCGCGCCACGCGCGACGCAGATCCGTGGCGAGGAGCCGGTCAGCCTTTCGAGCGGGCTTGGGGGTCGAGGGCGTCGCGGAGGCCGTCACCGATCAGGTTGACGCTCATCACGGTCGCCGACAGCAGCAGGCCGGGGCCGGCGACCAGCCAGATGTTCAGGGAGATCCGGTCCTTCGCCTCGTTGAGCAGTCGCCCCCATGTCGGCAGGTCGAGCGGGAACCCGAGGCCGAGGAACGACACGGCCGATTCGGTCAGGATCGCCACGGCGATGCCGAGCGAGGCCGACACGATCACAGGGCTCATCACGTTGGGCAGGACGTGCTGGACGATGATGCGGCGCGATCGGGTGCCGATGCTGCGGCTGGCGAGGATGAACTCCTGTTCCTTGATGGTCAACACCTCGCCGCGCACGATGCGCGCCGTCTGCATCCAACTGGTCCCACCGATGATGATCACCATGAGGACGAAGATGCCGAGGCCCTCGCCCAGCGAATCCTGGACCGGATCGCGGAAGAGCACGATCACGACGAGCAGCACCGGCAGGAGCGGCAAGGAGAGGAACAGGTCGGTCACCCGCATCAACGCCCCGTCGGCCAGCCGGAAGAAGCCGGCCACGACCCCGATCAGCGAACCGAGCAGCACCGACACCGCCATCGCGACGAAGCCGACGAGCAGGGAGATCCGGCCACCCAGGAGCGCCCGGGTGAACGCATCGCGACCGAGGTTGTCAGTGCCCCAGATGTGCGGCCACCCGGCGGTCTGGTTGGCGTTGCCGACGTCGGGCGACGACGTGTCGAACGGCAACAGGACCGGACCGAGGAAACACCCGAGGATGATCATCGTGAGCATGATCGTGCCGGCGACGGCGCCCTTGTGACGGCGGAACTGACGCCAGACGTCGGACCGGAGTGAGCGGAACTCGCGCATCTCGGGACCGGCGCCTTCGACGGCCCCCTCGCCCGCGGTGTGCGGTGACGGGTCGGCATCCGAACCGGCGACCGCCGGGTTGATGATGTCAGTCATATCGGATCCTTGGGTCGAGGAGGCCGTACATGATGTCCGCCACGATGTTGAACATCACCGTCAGCACGGCGAAGATGAACACGAGTGACTGCACCATCGGCAGGTCGTTCTGGCCGATCGACACCAGGAGCAGTTGCCCGAGGCCGTTGATGCGGAAGATGTTCTCGGTGATGATCGCGCCGCCGAAGATGCCGGGGATCGAGAGGGCCAGCAACGTGATCACCGGGATGAGGCTGTTGCGCAGCACGTGTGTCGTCATGACCGTCCGCTCGCGGACGCCCTTCGATCTCGCCGTGCGCACGTACTGCTGATTGAGGTTCTCGAGCACCGAGGCGCGTGCGAACCTGCCGAACGTGGCGGCGTTGAACAGCGTCAACACGGCGACCGGCATGAGGAGCTGTTTG
>CAXBAZ010000344.1:0-5089 GCA_963973395.1 uncultured Acidimicrobiaceae bacterium | reverse complement strand
CTCCGACGAGATGATGTTGATCGTGAGACGACCGCCCATCATCTGGTCGAGCGTCGCGGTCTGGCGCGCGAGTTGGGGCACGACGAGTTCGCCACAGCGGATCGCGAGCAGCATCCGGAGCGACGTCATCGGTGCCATGCCGGCGGCGAAGGCGGTGTTGTCGATGCCGAGCGCGTAGCCCGACGGCAGCAGCACGTTGTCGAACCCGTAGCGGTCGGCGGTCAGGACGATGTTGCGACAGTGCTCCCACGAACTCTTCAGGTGTTCGTCGGGCACGCCGAGGAACTCGTAGTCGTCGTCGCACAGTGCGCTGAACCAGGACATCTCCACGCTCATCGGGGTACTCCTCCGGTCGGGATCTCGTCGGTCGGGATCTCGTTGTCGACGGACGCCAGCGCGCCCGTGTGTGCATCGCCCATGATCTCCGCCAGCTCGACCGGGCGACCGAGGTCGATGCTGCGGTGGGCCGCGGCGCCCATGGCGACCGCCCAGTACCCGTCGAGCAGGGTGACGTCGGGTCGTCCACCGGTGCGGATGGCCTCCACGAACCTGGCGTGCTCGAGGTAGCTCGAGCCGTGGTGGAAGCCCTCGTACTCGATCCGTGCATCGGTGGCGACGTACTTCTCGCCGCCGCCGATCCAGTGCTCGCCCCGCCGGCCGACCAGCACGGTGCCCGACGGCAAGCGAGCCTCGACCTTGCCGAGTTCGCCGACGACCGACATCTCCTCCTGCTCGTCGGTCGCCTCCGCGAACATGCACAGGTCGAGGAGGGCCCGGGCGCCGCTCGGGTAGTCGACGATCACGAACGCGTTGTCGAGGACGTCAGGGGTCCGCCCGTCGTAGTCCTCGTCGAGGTGGTTGACGTCCTGAGCGCCCGAGGCCATCACGCGGACGGGGCGTTCGTCCAGGATCAGGTTCATCAGGTCGAAGAAGTGGCACGTCTTCTCCACCAGCGTGCCGCCGGTGTTCTCGCTGAAGCGGTTCCAGTTGTCGACCTTCACCAGGAACGGGAACCGGTGCTCGCGGATCGCGACCATGCGGGGTCGGCCGACGTCGCCCCCGCGCACCCGGGCGATCAGATCGGCCGCGGCGGGCATGTAGCGGTACTCCATCGCCATCCACGTCAGCCATCCCTCGGGACGGTCCGCTTCGAGCTCGAGCATCCGTTCGCAGTCGGCGACCGTGGTGCAGAGCGGCTTCTCGACCATCACGTGCACCGGCGCGGCGAGCGCATCGGGCAGCACGTCGGCGTGGGTGAAGTTCGGGGTCGCGATCACGACCGCATCGCAGAGCCCGCTCTCGAGCAGGTCGCGGTGGTCGTCGAACACGGCGACCTGCTGACCTGCGGCCAGCGCACCCTTCGCCCGGGAATCGGCGTTGGTGTCGCTGACCGCCGTGACGACGGCGTCGCCGAGCGCCACCACGTTCTCGATGTGCTCGACCCCCATCATCCCGGTGCCGATCACGCCGTAGCGAACGGGTTGCGCAGACGAGTCCATGCCCACCACTCAAACAGACGCATGCCGCGGTGGCCACCCGGGAGTTGGCTGGCAGGTCATAGTCCATGCCTATGGCTCCGCCCACTTCCGCCGATCGCAACCGGCGGCCGCTGCACCGGCAGCTCGGCGGCGTTACCCTCTGTCGTCGTGACCTCCCTCGTTCGTTCCGCCCCCCGTGTCCTCGGCTCGCTCGGCGAGGTGGGCCCGATCTCGTACGGCCAGTGGCGGTACACGACCGACGATCTCGACGCGGCGCAGCAACTGATCGAGACGGCACTCGACGCCGGGATGAACCTGATCGACACCGCCGACGTCTACGGACTCGACTGGGGCGGCGACGGGTTCGGCGAGGTCGAGGCGCTGCTCGGCAAGGTACTGACCCGCACGCCTGCGCTGCGCGACCGGATGCTGCTCGCGACCAAGGGCGGCATCCGGCCCCCGACGCCGTACGACTCGTCACCGGAGTGGCTGACGACCGCCTGCCACGATTCGCTCCGCCGGCTCGCGGTCGACACGATCGACCTCTACCAGATTCACCGCTTCGACACGTACACACATCCGGCCGATGTCGCGGCCGTGCTCACGACGCTGCGCGACGAGGGCAAGATCCGCGAGGTCGGCGTCTCGAACCACACGGTCGCCCAGACCGTCGCCCTCCAGGCCCACCTGCCGTTCCCACTGGTCACGGCCCAGCCGGAGTACTCGGCGCTGACGCTCGACCCGATGCGCGACGGCACGTTCGACCACTGCGCCGCTGTCGGCCTCGTGCCGTTGGCCTGGAGCCCGCTCGCCGGGGGCAAGCTCGCGACGGGCGACGACGTCACCTCCGAGTTGCTCGCCGTGCTCGATCGGCTCGCCGAGCGCGAGGGCGTCGAGCGCTCGCACATCGCCGTCGCGTTCGTGCTCGCCCACCCCGCGGCACCGATCCCGATCATCGGTACCCAGAAGGCGTCGCGGATCGTCGACACCTGCCGCGCGCTCGACGTCACGCTCGACCGCAACGACGTCTACGCGATCGTGCAGGCGTCCGACGGCGTCCCGCTGCCCTGATCGGCTGGTGCTGCCATGGCGTCACCATCGGCGGACGGGCTCGATCTCGCCGCCGTCCGGCTGTTCCTGTCGGTCGTCGAACTCGGCAGCGTCTCGAAGGCCGCGATCCGCCACTCCCTGGCCCAGCCGTCCGCCCCGAACAAGCTGCAGAAGCTCGAGCGGCAGCTCGGCGTCTCGCTGCTCGATCGTGGGCCCACCGGATCGCGGGTGACGCCCGGCGGACTGAGCCTCGCCCCGGCGTGCACCGAGCTGCTCGCCGCTGCGGTCGCGCTCGGAGATCGTGCCACTGCATTGCGCACCGAAGAGACGCAGCTGCGCATCGCCACCACCCGGCACGTCGCCGAGCACCACCTCCCGGAATGGATCGCCGCCACCCGCCATCCCGAGCTCCGCATCGAGCTGCTCGAACTCGACACGTTGCGGGTCGTGCAGGCGGTCCGCGCCGGTGAGGCGGCGCTCGGGTTCACGGAAGGTCCGCACGCCCCGGTCGGCCTCCGCTCCGAGGTGGTGGCGACCGAAGAGCTCGTCGCCGTGGTCGGAACGTCACATCCGTGGGCCGGCCGACGCCGCACGGTCACACCAGCCCAGGTCGCCACCACGGCGCTCATCCTCACCCGGACCGGCTCTGGCACGCGCGACGTGATCGACGAGGCGCTCGGACGCCGACGCGTCGACGCCCACCCCGAGCACATCGAGGTCGACACGTTGAGCGCGGCACGGATCGCCGCGGTGAACGGGTCGGCGGTCGCGTTCCTCCCGCGCTGCCGCGTCGACGCCGACATCGAAGCGGGCAGGTTGTTCGTCGTGCCGATCCGGACGCTGTCGATGGAGCAGTCGGTGCGGGTGGTCTGGCGCGGTGCGGCGCCGTCGATGCGCTCGGCGCGCCAGCTCGTCGAGTCGCTCGGCGTCCGGACGGTGGGCCGGCTCTCGAACCCGACGCCGTGACCCGTCCACGACGACCGGTTTCTTGACCTGTAAGCGTTTTCATGCCACGCTGTGGTGCGGACTCCGGTCCGAAACCGTGAACACTCAAGCATCACGAAACAACACACGGATGGGACCATCCCATCCATCTCGAGGGGAGAATCCATGATTTCACGCCGTACGAAGTTGCTGGCACCGCTGCTGGCCTTCTCGGTCGTCGTCGCCGCCTGCGGTGGTGACGACGACGACACCACACCAGCCGACACGCCCGACGAGGGCACCGCTGACGAGGGCACCGCCGACGCACCCGACGAGGGCACCGCCGACGAGGGCACCGCCGACGCACCCGACGAGGGCACCGCCGACCTGGCCGGCGCCGAGGTGACCATCACCGGTCCCGAGCGCGACGACCCGTCGGTCGCTGCGATCCAGCAGGTGCTCGGCGACTTCGCCGACGCCAACGGATTCACGGTCACCTACACCGGTGACGCCGACTGGGAAGCCAACATCAACACCCAGGTGTCCGGCGGCAACCCGCCCGACATCTCGATCTTCCCACAGCCGGGCAAGCTCGCCGAGTTCGCGACCGACGGTTTCGTCGTGCCGCTGACCGACGACGTCAACGCCACGGTCGACGAGTACTGGGACGAGAGCTACCAGCAGTACGGAGCGGTCGACGGCACCCAGTACGGCGTGCCGGTGAAGACCGACCTCAAGTCGCTCGTCTGGTACAAGCCGGCCCGCTTCGAAGAGGCCGGCTATGCCGTTCCCGAGACCATCGATGAGATGCGCGAGCTGATGGCCCAGATGGTGACCGACGGCAACGGCGCTCCGCTCTGCGTCGGCATCGAGTCCGGCCAGGCGACCGGCTGGACCTTCACCGACTGGGTCGAGGAGATGGTCCTCCGCCTCCACGGCGGCGAGGTCTACGACCAGTGGGTCAACCATGAGATCCCGTTCGACGATCCGCAGATCGTCGAGGCGATGCAGGCCGTGCTCGACATGTGGGCGCCCGAGAACGTGTTCGCCAGCGGCGGATCGATCGCTGCCACCAACTTCGGCGACAACGCCCAGCCGCTGGTCGACGACCAGTGCTGGATGCACCGTCAGGCATCGTTCTTCGCCGGGTTCTTCCCCGACGGCACGGCATTCGCCGACGAGTCGAACCCCGACGCGATCGACGTGTTCTACTTCCCCGACATCAACGGTGACCGCCCCGTCCTGACCGCCGGCACACTCGCCGCCGGTTTCAACGACGAGCCCGCCACGATGGCCGTGCTCGAGTACATGGCGACCGCCGAGTACGCCGAACTGCGCCAGGCGGCTCAGACCGCCGAGCTCGACGGCGGCCTCTCCGGCTTCCTCTCGGCAGCCCAGGGGCAGGACCCGTCGGTGTACCAGCCGCTCGAGCAGAGCTTCCTCGAGATCCTCGAGGGATCCGAGGTCTCGCGCTTCGACGCCTCCGACCTGATGCCCGCCGACGTCGGCGCCGGCACCTTCTGGAGCGAGGGCGTCTCGGCAGTCACGGGCTCGAGCACCGCCGAAGAAGCAGCCGCCAACATCGAGGCCTCCTGGCCCGAAGGCTGACAATCATCAATCGGTGAGTCCGCTCTGCG
>CAXBAZ010000343.1:0-5092 GCA_963973395.1 uncultured Acidimicrobiaceae bacterium | reverse complement strand
CTCAAACCGCTGGTGCGAGCGTGCATCTCCGCGCCACCCAGCGTCTCCTCGTCGACGACCTCGTCGATCGCCATCTTCACCAGTGGGGGGCCACCGAGGTACGCCGTCCCCCGCTCCTTCACGAAGATCGCGTAGTCGCTCATGCCCGGCGTGTACGCGCCGCCGGCCGTGTTCGGACCGAACACGGCGGTGATCGTGGGGATCCCGAGCTTGGACAGCTGCGTCTGGTTCTTGAAGCCCTCACCACCGCGGATGAAGATGTCGGCCTGGTGGGGCAGGTCGGCGCCCGCCGACTCGTTCAGGTTGATCCACGGCAGCCGGTTCCGGCGGATGATCTCGTGGAACCGCATGTTCTTGTCGACCGACCGGGGGTTCATCGAACCGCCGCGATACGTCATGTCGCTCGCCGCGATCGCGCACTCGACACCTTCCACGACGCCGATGCCGGCCACCGAGCCGGCACCGATCGGGAACTCGGTTCCCCAGCCGGCGAGCGCGCTGAGCTCGAGGAACGGCGTGTCAGGGTCGACGAGCTGCTCGATCCGCTCGCGCGGCAACATCTTGCCGCGTTGGCGATGCCGGTCGACGTAGCGCTGACCTCCGATCGATGGCACCGACTGCATCAGGCCCTCCACCTCGGCCCACAGTGCCTCCATCGCAGTGACGTTGTCCCGGTAGTCGTCGGTGCGCGTGTCGAGACGCGATGTCAGGATCTTCGGCACGGCCGAGACCGTAGGGGGCGGTACCGAATGGCGTCAACCGGTACCGCGTCGCGGCCGCCCGGTACGATTCCGAGGTGACCCGGAACCCGATTCTCGATCCGGCGCGACTCGACGCCGTCGTGCGGTCCGGACTGATCGACTCGCGACGCGAAGCAGCGTTCGACGAGCTCACGTCCTTGGCAGCCCAGCTCCTCGACGCACCGTTCGCGTTCATGACCGTGGTCGACGACCGGCGGTCGTTCTGGAAGTCGGCGCACGGCATCAACGACGGGACGCGTTCGAACTCGGTCAGCGACTCGTTCTGCCAGTACGTGATCGAGCTCGGCGACGAGCTCATGGTCGGCGATGCCGAACACCACCCCATCACCGCTCGGAACCCGTCGATCGTCTCGATGGGGGTCAAGGCGTGGGCCGGGTGTCCCGTGGTGCTCGACGGCAAGACGCTGGGCACGTTCTGCGTGGTCGATCAACGCATCCGCGACTGGACCGATCGAGACCGCGAGGTCATTCGCACGCTCGCCTCGAGCGTCAACCGCGAGGTCGCTCGCCGCGTCAGCGCCACCGGCCTCGCCGTCGACGAGACACAGCTCGAGCTGGTCCGCCAGAGCCTGATGCCGCACGAGTTCCCGGCACTCGACGGCCTTCGCATCGCCGGCTGGCACCAAGCTGCGTCCGACAGTGTGCTGCTGGGTGATTTCTACGACGCGATCGATCTGGGTGACGGCCGCTCGCTCGTCGCGATCGGCGACGTGTGCGGCCATGGCCCGGCCGCAGCGGAGATCACGGTCGTGGTGCGCGATTCGCTCCGCCGGGCGAGCGACCGCAGCGACGACCCCGCCACGATCCTCGGTGACTGCAACTCCGAGTTGCTGCGATCCCCCGACCAGGGCCGCTTCGCGACGGCCTGCGCGATCGTGCTGACCCCCGGCGACGAGAGCGTCGAGGTGCGCACCTCATCGGCCGGTCACCCTGCGCTGATCGTCATCGGCCCCGACTCCGACGTCGATCTGCTTCCGGCGCCCGACGGACCGCCGCTCGGCGTGGCGGACGACGTCGCCTACGGTGGACACACCCATCACCTCCCGTACGGCCACACCCTGATCGCGTACACCGACGGCGCCACCGAGTGCCGTGACCCCACCGACGCCATGCTCGGCATCGACGGGCTCGCAGCGTTGGTGGGCGACCTCCCGGTACACGATTCGCCGGAGGCACTCGTCGCTTCACTGTCGGCGTCGATCCTCGGCTACGCGGACGAACTCACCGACGACATCGCACTGCTGGTCGTCCGGCTCGGCGACCGACGCCCGGCCGGCGTGCGGCCGTCCTGACGGCGGCCTCGGAGCGGCCGACACCCCTCTGGTACCGTCCGGCTCGTATCGGTACCGCCCGGGAGGTTCCATGGACGTCATCGAAGTACTCGACGATCTCGTCGCGGAACAACATGCGCTCGACCTCGTCGTCGCCGATCTCCGCGACGAGCAGTTCGCCCTCCCCACGCCGAGTCCGCGTTGGACCATCACCGATCAACTCGGGCACCTCACCTACTTCGACACGAGCGCAGCACTCGCGATCGAGGACCCGACTGCCTTCGCCGAGCACAAGGCGGAGCTGTTGGGTTCGTTCGCCGACGAACTGGCGGTCGACGAAGCGACCCTCGGCCGGTTTCGTGGATTGGCGCCGGCGGCCCAGCTCCTCACCTGGCGCAGTGCCCGACTCGACCTCGAATCGGCCGCTCGCGGGCTGGCCGACGACTCGCGCGTCGAGTGGTACGGGCCGTCGATGGGATCGAAGTCGTTCCTCACCGCCCGCCTCATGGAGGTGTGGGCGCACGGACAGGACGTTTGCGACGCGCTCGGCGTCGATCGCGAGCCGACCGACCGGATCAGGCACATCGCCCAGCTCGGTGTGATCACACGCGGCTGGAGCTACCTCGTGAGGGGTGAGCAACCGCCCGCGGGCGACGTGTTCGTCGAGCTCACGGCACCGTCGGGCGCGACGTGGTCGTGGGGGCCGGCCGATGCGGCCGACCGGGTGGTCGGGCCGGCCAACGACTTCTGCCTGGTGGTCACCCAGCGCCGCCACGTGAGCGACACCGACCTGGCCGTCGTCGGCGAGTTGGCGACCGATTGGATGAACAAGGCGCAGGCCTTCGCCGGCACACCGTCGACCGGTCCGGCGCCGGCATCGAAAGGAACGAACTGATGGACTTCGACCTCCCCGCCGGCGACGATCCGCGTCGTCTCGCGGTCCGTGAGTGGCTCGCGGAGCATCCGGCCCCGACGAACGCCGACCTGCACGAGCGCGGCTACATCGTGCCGCACTGGCCCGCTCCGTACGGGCTCGACGCCGACCCGATGCACCAGTTGATCATCGACGACGAGCTCAAGCGCGCCGGCGTCACCAGGACCTCGGTGGCCACGAACGCGATCGGCGTGGGATGGGCCGCTCCGACGATCTACCTGGCAGGGAGCGAATGGCAGAAGGAACGCTTCCTCGAGCCGATCTTCACGGGCGACGAGGTGTGGTGCCAGCTGTTCAGCGAGCCCGACTCGGGGTCGGACCTCGCCGGCCTCGCCACCCGCGCGGTCCGCGACGGCGACGAATACGTCGTCAACGGTTCGAAGATCTGGTCGAGCGGTGCCCATCACTCGCAGTTCGGGATCCTGATCGCACGCACCGACCCCGATCTGCCGAAGCACAAGGGGATCTCGTACTTCATCGTGCCGATGGATCTGCCCGGCATCGAGCTCAGCCCCATCGTCGACATGACCACCGCCCACTCGTTCAACCAGACGTTCTTCAACGATGTTCGGCTCCCTGCGAAGTACCTCGTCGGCGAGGAGGGCGACGGGTGGAGGCTCGCCAAGGTCACGCTCGCCAACGAACGTGTGTCGCTCTCGTCGGCCGGTTCGATGTGGGGCACGGGTCCGACCGCCGGCCACCTGCTCGACCTGGTGCGTCAGCGCGGCGGGGTCGACGACCCGATCGAGCGGCAACGGTTCGCCCGGCTCCACATCGAATCCGAGGTGCTCCGACTCGGTCGGCTCCGCACGTTGAGCGCCCGTCTCCAGGGCAAGACACCCGGCGTCGAGGCGTCGATCCAGAAGATCATGGGTGACGAACACGGCCAACACGTGATGGAACTCGCGAAGTCGGTCGCCGGGGCGCACGGCATGATCGCCGGGTCCGGGCCGGTCGGGAGCCTGCCGCCGGGCGCCCAGACCGGCGCCACCGAGATCAACTTCCCCCGGGGCGAGGGCGAGTATCCCGAGGTCGACCCCGTGTGGCACTACGGCTTCCTGTTCGCCCCCGCCCTCACCGTCGGCGGTGGCACGTTCGCGGTCCAGCGCAACATCATCGCCGAGCAGGTGCTCGGGCTACCCCGTGACATCAACGTCGAACAGGGCCTCAGCTGGTCGGAGTCGCGCCGCCGAACGTGAGTCCAGGGAGGGTCAGTCCTTGCCGGACTTGCCCTTGCCGCCCTCGCCCTTGCCGGACTGGCCCTTCCCCGTCGCCCGGTCTGGCTTGCGCTCGGTGCGCTCCGCCTTGGTCTGGGCGCGCTCCGCCGTGTCCTCGGCACGTTCCGCCTTGCGCTCGTCGTGTGCGGCATCGCGGGCGTCGTGCCACTCCGTCCGTCCGTCGGTGTGCAGCTGCTTCAGCTCCGACTTCATCGCCTCGCACTCGGGCGACGATTCCGAATCATCGCCGTCGTCATCGCCGGCGTCATCGCCGTCGTCATCACCGTCGTCATCGCCCCCACAGGCCGCTTCGAACGTGTCCTTGGCATCGTGCCAGGTCGCCCTGTTCTCGTCGCGCACGTCCTTCCAGCCCGTCGCGGCATCCGACACCTCGACCGGGTCGGCATCGACCACGTCGCCGATCGGCTCGTCACCCGGTTCGTCGGTCTGCGCGGCCTCGACACACTTCGTGAGGTACGGCGCGAGATCCTCGGTCAGGGTCGCCGACGACGGTTCGACGTCACCGCGCGCGACCGCAGCGGTGGCCTGACCCTTCTCGCATCCGACCAGCTCCGTCTCCCTCGTGAAGGTCGAGACCACGTCACCATGTGTCGACTCCGCACCACCAGGCTCGGCCGCCGGTTGCTCGCCGGTCTCCTCGCCGGACTGCTCGCCGGTCTCCTCGCCGGTCTCCACACCGGACTGCTCGCCGGTCTCCTCACCGGACTGCTCGCCGGTCTCCACACCGGACTGCTCGCCGGTCTCCTCACCGGACTGCTCGGCGGTCTCCTCGCGGGTCTCCTCACCGGACTGCTCACCGGTCTCCTCACCGGACTGCTCGCCGGTCTCCTCACCGGACTGCTCGCCGGTCTCGTCGCCGGACTGCTCGGCGTCCGTCGATGTCGGCAT
>CAXBAZ010000342.1:0-5115 GCA_963973395.1 uncultured Acidimicrobiaceae bacterium | reverse complement strand
CGTAGAGGCGGTGGGCGGCGGCCACGAGGTCGCCGGTCCGATCGAGCACGTCGACGCGTTCGCCGGCCGCCCGCCGACGTTCGGCCACGGCGTCGGCCGTGCGCCGGTCGTCGACCGGCTCGACCGCACACGTCGGCGCGTAGTGCGACGCGAGCATGCCGCTCGCTCGACTCGGTCCGGACGCGTCGGCGATCGCGGTCCGGAGGATCCGCCGGAGGTCATCGGCGCCGATCGCACCCGCCCGCAGGATCTGGGGCGGGTCGACGGTCAGGTCGACGATCGTGCTCTCGACACCCACGGCGCTCGGACCCCCGTCGAGGACGAGGTCGCGGGCTGGATCCAGCAGGGCACCGAGATCGTCGACCACGTGCTGGGCCGTGGTCGGACTCACCTTGCCGAACCGGTTCGCCGAGGGAGCCGCCAGGCCACCGCCGAACCGCTCGAGGAGCGTCTGGGCCAGCGGGTGGCTCGGTATCCGGAGTCCGATCGTCGGACGACCTCCGGTGACCGAGTCGTCGACATCGGGATGCCGGTTCAGGAGCATCGTCAGTGGTCCGGGCCAACACGTCTCGGCGATCCGTACGGCCGCGGGCGGGACCTCGACGGCCCAGGCGGGCAGCTCGTCGGGTGAGCGCAGGTGGACGATCAGTGGGTGATCGACCGGTCGTCCCTTGATGGCGAAGATGCGGGCGACGGCCGCGCGGTTCCGTGCATCGGCCGCCAGTCCGTACACCGTCTCCGTCGGGATCGCGACGACCCCACCCGCTCGGAGACGATCGACGGCCAGGTCGACGTCGGTCGAGATCATCAACCCGGGATCGCGTCGAGGAAGTCGAGTGCGGCGTCGATGAAGTCGAACGACTCGGGCGTCGCGAAGTGATCGGTACGGCGCAGCGTGACGAGCCGCACGTTGGGGAGCGCGTCGACGAGCTCGTCGACGGGCAGCACAAAATCCTGATCGCCGACGGCCACCAGGGTGGGTGTCGTCATCGAACTCAGATCGGTCGGTCGGAGTCGCCCGTTCCCGCCGCTGCGCATGATCGCGGCGAGGGCGATGGGATCGTTGCCGGGCTGGTGTGCGTACTGTGCGAACAGCCGGGCGCGGTTGTCGTCGGTCTCGCCACCCTGCTCGATCGCCGCGACGATCCGTGCGGTTGACTCCTCGTCACGCTCGAAGACGTTGCGTCCGATGCCGGCGAGCACCAGCCGCCGAAATCGCGTCGGGGCGGCGATCGCGGTCCGCAGCAGCGTGAGCGCGCCGAGCGAGAACCCGATGGCGTCGACCGGGCGGTCGGGGAGTGCATCGACGACGCGAGCGGTCAGGTCGGCGTAGGCCTCCGGGTCGTGCGGCTTCGGCGCTGCTCCGTGACCGAGCAGGTCGACGCCGATCACGGGCCGACCGGCGTCGGCGAGCAGCGCGGTGAACCCGGAGCGCTCCCACGTGGTGGCGAACGATCCGCCCCACCCGTGGACGAGCAGGACGGGCATCGCATCGCTGTCGGCATCGCTCTCGGCAACGGTGTCGGCAACGGCATCGGCATCGGCCTCGGCATCGGTCACGGGGTCATCGTACGCGACCTGGATGCAGCGTTAGCCTGGCGTGGCTCCGAGGAGATGAACGATGAAGATGCTGCACCCCCCGCCCGCGCACGACCTGACCTACAACGACGTGTTCATGGTGCCGAGCCTGTCGTCGGTCGGGTCACGCTTCGGGGTCGACCTGACCACACCCGACGGCATCGGCACGACGATCCCGCTGGTCGTGTCGAACATGACCGCGGTCGCCGGTCGCCGGATGGCCGAGGTCGTCGCCCGCCGCGGCGGTGTCGCCGTGCTCCCGCAGGACATCCCGATCGAGGTCATCGAGTCGGTCGTGACCTGGGTGAAGCAACGCCACACGGTGTTCGAGACGCCGATCACACTCGCGCCCACCGACACGGTCGGTGATGCGCTGAGCCTGATCCACAAGCGAGCGCACGGCGCCGTGATCGTGGTGTCCGAGGGACGGCCGATCGGCGTGTTCACCGAGACCGACGCGATCGGTTTCGATCGTTTCACGCAGCTCCAACACGTGATGAGCACCGAACTCGACACGCTGCCGGCGTCGGTCACCCCGCACGAAGCCTTCGAGCGCCTGCACGGCGCCCGACGCACGCTCGCGCCCGTGGTCGACGCCGACGGGGGCCTGCTCGGCCTGCTGACGAGCGTCGGAGCCCTCCGCAGCACGGTCTACGAGCCCGCCGTCGACCGCGAGGGCCGGTTGCTCACTTCGGTCGCGATCGGGATCAACGCGGCGCCCGTCGAACGGGCGACCCGCCTCGCGAAGATGGGCGTCGACGTGCTCGTGCTCGACACGGCTCACGGTCACCAGTCGAAGATGCTCGAGGTCGTCGAGTCGGTCCGGTCCGCGTGCCCGGACGCCACGTTGGTGGCCGGCAACGTCGTGACCGCCGACGGCACTCGACAACTGATCGAGGCGGGCGCCGACATCGTCAAGGTGGGCGTCGGTCCCGGAGCGATGTGCACCACCCGCATGATGACCGGCGTCGGTCGCCCCCAGTTCTCCGCGGTCGTCGAGTGTTCGCAGGAGGCCGTGCGGCTCGGCAAGCACATCTGGGCCGACGGGGGCATCCGCTTCCCCCGCGACGTCGCGCTGGCGCTGGCCGGCGGCTCGGCCAACGTGATGGTCGGGTCGTGGCTCGCCGGCACACACGAGGCGGCGGCCGACGGATTGCGCGACACCGACGGCCGGCTCTACAAGGAGAGCTTCGGGATGGCGTCGAACCGCGCGGTGAAGAACCGAACCAAGACCGAGGACGGCCTCGACCGCGCCCGCAAGGAGCTGTTCGAAGAGGGCATCAGCACGTCGCGCATGTACCTCGATCCAGATCGGCCGGGAGTGGAGGACATCATCGACCAGATCGTCGCCGGTGTCCGCTCGGCGTGTACCTATGCAGGGGCGGCGACGATCCCCGAACTGCACGAGCGGGCGGTCGTCGGGGTCCAGAGCCATGCCGGGTACGACGAGGGCCGACCGCTCGGGACGTCGTGGTGACGGCCGCGGACAAACCCGTCGTGATCGCGATCGACGGGCCGGCGGGCGCCGGCAAGAGCACCGTCGGCAGGGCGTTGGCGGATCGGCTCGACGTCGGCTATCTCGACACGGGTGCGATGTACCGGGCGATGACGTTCGCCGCCCTCCGGCGGGGTGTGGTCGAAGGAGACCTCGACGAGGTCGCGGCGATGGCGCCACAGGTCGAGCTGTCGATCGAGGACGGCACCGTGACGGTCGACGGCGTCGATGCGACGGCGGCGATCCGTGGACGGGAGGTCACCGAGGCGGTCTCGCAGATCTCGGCCAATCCGGTCGTCCGCCAGGTGCTGGTCGATCGCCAACGGGCCTGGGTCGACGAGCGCGGGGGCGGGGTGGTCGAAGGGCGCGACATCGGCACCGTCGTGTTCCCCGACGCCGACCTCAAGCTCTACATCACCGCATCGCCGCGGGTCCGGGCCGAACGGCGGGTACGTGAGCTGGGCGGTGACGTCGCCGAGGTCGAGGCGTCGATCATCACGCGTGACCGGATCGATTCGTCGCGGGCTCACAGTCCGCTGGCCGAGGCCGCCGACGCGGTGATCGTCGACACGACGGGTATGTCGATCGACGAAGTGGTGGCCCGCATCATGGAGTTGCTCACGTGAGCAACCCGCGCACGTTCCTCGCCGGCAACGGGCTCGGCAGCCGGATCTTCTACCAGTGCTGTCGCGTGATCGTGATCCCGCTGGTCCGCCTCTACACGCGCATGACGATCAACGGCCGTGAACACATCCCCCGGACGGGTCCGTTCGTGCTGGCGCCGGTCCACCGCTCGTATCCCGACACGCCGATCGCCGGTTGTGTGACCCGCCGTCGTCTCCGCTTCATGGGCAAGGACTCGATGTGGAAGAACCGGCAGTTCGGATGGATGCTCTCCGCCCTCGGCGCCTTCCCCGTCACGCGCGGCACCGCCGATCGTGAGGCGCTCAGGCGGGCGATCGAGGTGTTGGAGGCAGGCGACCCGCTCGTGCTGTTCCCCGAGGGTGAGCGCAAGCAGGGCCCGATCGTGCAACCGCTGTTCGACGGCGCCGTCTACATCGCGATCAAGACCGGTGTTCCGATCGTGCCGGTCGGCATCGGTGGGTCCGAGCGCGTGATGCCCAAGAAGGCGCGGTTCGTGTACCCGCACAAGGTGCACGTGGAGATCGGACCGCCGATCCCCGCACCGGTGGCACCCGAAGGAGGCCGCTTGCCGCGCACCGTGTACAAGGAGCACTCGGCCAGGTTGCACGCCGAGATGCAGCGCCTCTTCGACGAGGCGATGACCCACGTCCCCTGGGACTACCCCCTCGACCCACCGTAACGCTCGGTGTCAGACACCGAACGTTACGGTTGCAGTTCGAAGGAGGCGTGCAGGGCGCGTGCCAGGGATCCAGGGTCGTCGGCGCCGCACAGTTCGCGGGCGGAGTGCATCGACAGTTGGGGCACACCGACGTCGACGGTGTCGATGCCCAGCCGCGTCGCCGTGATCGGACCGATCGTGGAGCCGCACGGCATGTTGTTGCGCGACACGAACAGTTGGAACGGCACGTCCGCGGCCTCGCACGCCCGGCGGAACGCCGCCGCCGTGGCCGACGACGTCGCATACCGCTGGTTGCTGTTGATCTTGATCGCCGGGCCGGCGTTGACGATCGGGTGGTGGTCCGGGTCGTGTCGGTCGGCGTAGTTGGGGTGGATCGCGTGGGCGTTGTCGGCGGAGATGCAGCTCGATGCCGCGAGCGCCCGCAGGAGTGCGTCGCGGTCGCCGCCACGTGCGGCCACGTGCCGTTCGAGCACACGTTCGAGCAGCGGGCCTCCGGCCCCCGTGGTCGACGAGGACCCGACCTCCTCGTGGTCGTTGAGCACGATCATGGCGATCGCGCCGGTCGGCTCGGCGGCGACGATCGCGTCGATCGCAGCCCAGCACGACAGCAGGTTGTCGAGCCGCCCGCTCGCCAGCAGCGACCGGTCGGCGCCGATCACCGCCGCCGGTTGGACGTCGTAGAGGCAGAGCTCCCAGAAGACGGCAACGTCGGTGCCGG
>CAXBAZ010000341.1:0-5137 GCA_963973395.1 uncultured Acidimicrobiaceae bacterium | reverse complement strand
CCGAACGAACGCCACCGGGTCCGAGACCACGGCGTGTTTGACGACGCGGGTGGTCGCGCCATCGGGGTTGAGGACGAAAAGCCCCGTATGCGTGCCGGCCAGCACCCTTCCCTCAGCATCGAGGTGGAGTCCGTGCACATGGTCAAGCGCGGGTGTTAATGCGGTGCCGACCGTCGATGAGGCGTCCCCGGATTCGGGTGCTGGCGTCTGCTGCGGGCTTGAACACGCGGTCGCGGTGAGAGCCGATGCAAGGATGGCTATTGGGGTCCAGGCCCGCTTTCGGTGCGAAAGCATGAGTGCGTATCTCGTTTCTGGCAGGGACAAGAAAATGTGTTGATGTCCAGACGGTCTCCGGCGGGGTCGGACTGCCATCGACCCCGCCGGGAATGCGAGCTTTCGTTTTTTTACATGGAGTCGAGCATCTGCTGCATGGTGTCGATTTCCTGCTGCTGGGTGTCGATGATGGTTTGCGCCAGATCGACAGCCGGCGGGTACGTGCCGTTCTCCACCTGGTCTTCGGCCATGGCCACGGCACCTTCGTGGTGGGCGATCATCTGGTTAAGGAACAACTCGGCAGCCTCAGGGCCGGGAGCGTCGGACAACTGCTGCAATTCCTCATCGGAGAGCATGCCCTCCATCTGCGCCATGTCATGGTCACCGCCCATGTCCATGCCTTCGGGCTGCGTCGGCTCGCCCCACTGCTCAAGCCAGTCGGTCAGCTGCGCGATCTCGGGCCCCTGGGCCGCCTTGATCTCCTCGGCCAGCGAGGTGACGTCGGCGGGGACATCATCCTTGGACAAGATGATGTCGCTCATCTCGATGGCTTGCTCATGGTGGGGGATCATCATCTGGGCGAACATCACGTCAGCCTCGGAATGCTGAGCTGATTCCTCTGCCTGCTCGGTGGTCGAACTCCCGCTGGTCGCAGTGGTCTCGACGGCGGTCGTGGTCTCGCTGGCCGTGTCGGTCTCGTCGCTGGTGCAGGCGGACAGCCCCAGCAGGACCGCGGCGGCAGCGGCGGTCATCACAAGCTTCTTTCGATTCATCTGGGTTCCCTTTCTTCTGCGGACTTTCGGGCCCGCGAGTGGATCACCTTGCCGGTCAGGCGAGGTAAGACAGAGTGGTCATCATCCCGGCCTCTTGGTGATAGGCGTTGTGGCAGTGCAACGCCCACTGGCCAGGATTATCGGTGTCGAACTCGATCTCAATAGTGCGCATCGGCCGAATCGTGACGGTATCCTTGCGAAGCCCGCTGTCCGCGAGCGCGAACGTATGTCCGTGCAGGTGCATCGGATGGAACATGTCGGACATGTTCCGCATCCGCATCCGCACCCGCTCCCCACTGTTGACCTCCAGCGGCACCGAATCCGGGTGGACTTGGCTGTTGAGGGTCCACCGGTACGGCGACATCGTCCCGCCCAGGTCAACACTGTGGTACCGATCATGACTTTGGCTAGACAGACGTACTGCCTCGCTGGGGGATAAGTCGGTACCCAATAGCGGACGCCGGTCCACTTCGACTGGTCGGGAATTCGTCGGGAGATCGCCCGCTGCTGTACGTACAAGGGCCTGCGCGTGGCCATCCTTGCCTTCGGGCTGAGCGAACAACGGGAACACGCCGTCGCCGAGCGTGACCACAACATCGAACCGTTCACCCATACCGATCAGAAGAGAATCGGTGTCCTCGGGAAGCACGGGAAAGCCGTCAGTGTGAGTGACGGTCATCCGGTGCCCGCCAAGCGCGACCCGGAACGCGGTGTCGGCGCCGGCATTGACGAACCGGATGCGCACGCGTTGGCCCCGCGACGCTCTCCAAACGTAGGGGTCGACAGGGAGTCGACCATTGATCAGAAAGTGCGGGTAGGTGACATCCCCGGCGCTGCCGAGGATGGGGGACATCATCGACCCCTCACCCCCGTGCATGTCCATCATGTCGTGGTCCATCCCCTGCATCCCGGCATCTGCGGTGTCGGCACCGATGCCCAGATCACGGGCGACATCGTCGGGAGTCCGACCGGTCCCGTCGACCCAGTCGTCAAGGACCACGAGCCATTCATGGTCGTAGTCGCCGGGCTCGCCCGGATCATCGATGATCACCACTCCGTACAAGCCCCGATCGAGTTGCAGACCCGAATGTGAGTGGTAGAAGTACGTGCCCGGGTCTGGGGCGGTGAAGTCGTAGGTGAACGTGGGGCCTGGTGCGATCGGGTCCTGCGTCAACCCGGGAACCCCGTCCATGTCGTTGCTCATGGCGATCCCGTGCCAGTGCACGCTGGTCTCCTGGGGCAGCTGGTTGTCCACGGTGATCTGCAGCCGCTCTCCAGCTTGGGCCCGCACCAGTGGGCCTGGCAATTGTTGGTCGTATCCCCACGTTGAGACGACTCGGCCACCCAGATCAACGTCGACCGGACGGGGGGTCAACTGCGCAGATACCACCGTTTGGCCGGGGGAGCGTCGCTCCTGCTCAAGCCGCCTCACGAGATCTGACGAGGCTCCCACGGGACTGCCCGTGGCTGCTCCGGAACCAGAACATGCAGTCAGAGCGCCGGCGCCGGCGAGAAGCGATCCGGCCAAGAAAGACCGGCGGGAGACCAGCACGCGCGGCGCACGTCTTAGCGCACCTGCCCGCCCCGTGGCGTCAGCGTTCATCATGATCGGCGTTTCGCGAAGTCGCGGTCCCTACGTGAGATCCGAAAGAGATACCGGAAGAGACGACCCCAGTAGCAGGAGAGTGAGACCCGCGTAGGTGCCGATGCCCTCCGAAAAGACTGGTCGTCAAGGCCAGAACCATCGCCCAGAAACCGAGTACGAACGCGATCAACAGGACGATGTCGATCCAGTTCATACCGTAAAACCACCCCATCAGACTCAACTCCTTGCCTGTCTTAGAAACTCGATTCTGCGGGGCGAAATGCGAGATCTGGGTCATCGTTTCGTCAAGATCCGATCAAGGTTCTTTTCGGACAGACAGACTCGACTCGAGTTAGGAGAGACCATCGGAGCACTGTCAGATCGGCAAAGTGGTGTCTGAGACGGCGAAGTCGCGGAGCCAGTACACGAACTGCGTCCATATGCCGCTGAGCAGCAAGATTCCGACGACAATGAGCATGATGCCGCCGACGATCTGAATCGTTCGCGTGTGTCGTTGCAGCCAGCCCACCGTGCGGATGGCTCTCGTCGAACCGAAGGCCACCACGATAAAAGGCAGTCCGAGCCCCAGGCAGTACGCCACGATGAGCAGTACTCCGCGTGCGGCGTCGAGTCCGGTTCCGGCGGCCACCGACAACGCCGCTGCCAGCGTCGGTCCGAGACACCGCGTCCATCCCAGGGCGAAGACGGCGCCAAGTAGCGGCGCGCCCGCCCAGGTGGAAAGCGCTTTCGGCTGCATTCGAGTGTCCCTCTGGAGGGCGGGTATGGCCCCGATGAACACCAGACCCATCAAGATGGTCACCACACCGCCGAGCCGCTGCAGCAATTCTTGCTGGGGGGCGAGGTATTGCACGGTGCCCAGCACCATCGCCGACAGCAGCACGAAGACCACCGTGAATCCAGCAACGAATAGCACCGCGGCGAGGACGACTCGTCGTCGCGATGACACCCGCTGACGCTGCTGTTCAAGAGTGAGCGTGCTGGCTTCGGCGCGGCGTTGCTCGGCGGCCTGCACGGTCACCGCCGGGCGCTCTGCACCCACGATGCTGGCCATATATGCCAGATACCCGGGCACGAGCGGGACTACGCACGGCGAGGCGAACGAGACGAGTCCCGCAAGGACACATGCTCCCAACGCGAGAAGTAGAGGCCCGGAAGCAGCTGTTTGTTGGAACGTCTGGCCAATGGATTGCGCGATCAGCACTGTGTTCATGCAGCGTCGCTTTCAGCAGGCTCGGCCAGCAGTCTCTCGATGACCGGCTCCAACTGGGTGTCGGTGATCTCTGCTAGATATACCGCAGCGACTCGGTGCTGTTTGTCGAGAATCAGTGTCGCTGGCACCACCGAGGTGGGGAAACCATGTAGCGCTGCCACCGCGGCCTGCGATGGGTCCCAAATTGAGGGATAGGTGACCCCGTAGTCCTTGATGAAGTCGACAGGCTTTTGCCGATTCGGGTCGCGCAAGTTGACGCCGAGATTGGTGAACCCTTGCGCCTGGTACTTGTCCTGTAGTCGCTGCAGGTCGTCGGTTTCCGTCCGGCAGGGAGCACACCACTGACCCCACAGGTTGATCAGCACCACCTCGCCAGGAAAGTCTGCGACCGCCACAGTGGCCTCCGGATCTACTACTTCCGGGCCAGACATCGGCGCGATCTTCTGGCGGTCCGCCGGCGGATCATAGAAGATCTCAATCTGGCCGCCCGGGCTGACAAAATCGAACGTCTCACCTGAAGCGACGGCATCAGTGCCGCTAGCGCAGCCAGTAAGTACAAGCGAACTCACCACCACTGCGGCCAGTTGGCATCTTGCCCGTCTGCCCCAGCTACCGGGCTGCGCAGCCTTGCCGAACACATCCGTCGTCATCACAGCATCAGCACCACTCTTGCCTGCACAGTCACACCGGACGATTGTGCCGCCCCTACCCCATTGGTTCGGTCGGGGTTCGATGAAGGTCTGATCAAGATTCCCAAGAGAAGCTGTGGGCACCGCGAGACCGATGCACAGTGTGCAGCTGACACGAGAACCGGATTCCGAGTGCAAAAAAGGAGACCCCCATGGCGCATGGGCATGGTGGACACGGGCAGGTGCAGGCTCGTGGGTGGGGCATGGCTATCTCGGCTTGGCTGACGGGAATCTACTTCGTCATCGAGTTGGCGATCGGGCTGTGGACCGGCTCGGTTGCGGTGATCTCGGACGCTTTTCACACCTTCTCGGCGGTCGGTGGTGTCCTAGTCGCCATCTTCGCTGCTCGACTCGCCCGCCGCCCCGCAGACGAAAATCGCAGCTTTGGCTGGTACCGCGCCGAGATCGTAGGCGCGCTGGTCAATGGCGGTTTCCTGCTAATCATGGCGATGGTGGTGATCGTGATGGCTGCCATGCGCATGAATGCTCCGGTTGACCTGCCCACGACGCCCATGCTGTGGGCAGCCGCGGGAGGCTTGCTTACCGAAATCGTCGCCCTCCATTGGTGATGTAGGTCTTGGACCCG
>CAXBAZ010000340.1:0-5137 GCA_963973395.1 uncultured Acidimicrobiaceae bacterium | reverse complement strand
GCGAGGGGGCGGTGCGGTGTGCGCTGCCCCCTCGTCGCGTCCGGCGGCGGACGCCGTGGCGTCGAGGCACGACGGGGGAATCCCGCACCATCGGACGACGTTCCAACAGGTGTGAACAAGGTGAGAACCATTCGGCCGCCGGTGACGAATGATCCGTGTGGTTGATAGACCTGGACCCATGACGCCGCTGCCTCCCCCCGATCGCCCGGGTGCGGCCCCCTCGACCGACTGGGCATCGCCGACGATCGTCGAGCTGACGCCGAACGAACCCGCGGCCGTCCCGTCCACCTCCCCGCCACCTCCACCGTCGCCGTCGCGGCGCCGACGCTGGCCCCGGCGGGTCGCGGCCGGTGTGGCGCTCGCCGTGGCGATGGTCGGCGCCGGCGTGACCGGCGCCGTGCTGCAGCAGCGCATCGATCAGGACCCGACGCCGCCGCAGCGCTCGTCGGGAAAGGCGATCGACGTCGGCGCCGTACGTACCGACGACCTCCCGTCGATCGACGTGGCGGCGGTCGCCGAGTACGTCGCGCCGTCGATCGTGACCATCAGCGCCGACATCGACGGTCCCGGCGGCATCGGTGGTTCGATCGGCACCGGCGTGATCACGTCGTCCGACGGTGAGATCGTCACGAATGCCCACGTCGTGGAAGGCGCGACCGAGATCCGGGTCCGCCTCGCGGGCGAGACCGAACCCCGTCCGGCGACGCTGCTGGCCGCAGACGCCGGCAACGATCTTGCGCTGCTGCGCGTGGCGGGCGACGACTTCGTACCGGCCACGTTCGCCGACCCCGACTCGATGCGGATCGGTGACGAGGTGATCGCGATCGGGTTCGCGCTCGATCTCGACGGCGATCCGTCGGTCACCCGGGGGATCGTGTCCGCGCTCGACCGTACGATCGTGACGGCGAGCGGCGCGCTCGACGGCCTCGTCCAGACCGACGCCGCCATCTCGTCGGGCAACTCCGGCGGCCCGCTGGTCGACGCGCTCGGCCAGGTCGTCGGCATCAACACCGCCGTCGCCAGGGGCGACGCGACCGTCGCCGCGACCAACATCGGCTTCGCGATCTCGGTCGGTGAGGCGCTCCCGATCATCGAGTCGCTGCGCGAGCAGGCCGACGGCGAGCCACGCGACGAGGGATTCCTCGGCGTGCTCCTCGACGACCGTCGTGACGGCGGCCAGGGTGCGGTGATCTCCGAGGTCGAAGACGACACGCCGGCGGCAGCGGCGGGTCTCGAGCCCGGTGACATCGTGATCTCGGTCGACGGGGCGCCGATCGAGGGTGGGGCCGGCCTCGTCGCCGCCGTCCGCGATCAGGAGCCGGGCGACGAACTCGAGATCCAGGTCGTGCGCGGCAGCGAGATCATCACCGTCTCGGTGGTGCTGACCGGACGTCCGTCGACCTGATCGCCCACCCCGAACGGAGCGAACCAGGTTCGCTCCGTTCGCCGACGACCGGCGGGTTGTGGAGGGCACAGCGCACCGATACCATTTCCTGGCCGTGTTCCGAGGCTTCTCGGGTCACGACACATTCGCAATCGATGTCCGTGTGAGCCTGATCCGGTCCGTCCGGCAGGGACCGCACGGCAGCAACGTGACCGAGTGCTCCGCACGCCGTTCCGGCTGCGGAGCATTTGCGTGAGGAATCACCGGTCGCAGTAGCAGTGGATAGCCCGTCCGGGCTCGATCAACAGCAAGGAACAGCCGTTATGGCACAGACAGTGATTCTCGGCGAGAAGGTCGGGATGACGCAGACATGGGTGGACGACAAGGTCGTCCCCGTCACGGTCCTCCGTGTCGAGCCCATGCGTGTCGTCCAGATCAAGACCAACGAACGTGATGGATACACCGCGTTGCAGGTGACCTACGGGCACCGCGAGGCCAAGAAGCTCAACAAGCCGGCCGCCGGGCACTTCGAGAAGGCCGGCGTGCAGCCGGGCAAGCGGCTCGTCGAGCTGCGGCTCGACTCCGTCGACGGTTTCGAGGTCGGCCAGGAAATCACGGTCGAGGCCATCGAGGCCGGCAGCCGGGTCGACGTGACCGGCACGAGCCGGGGCAAGGGCTTCGCCGGTGTCATGAAGCGTCACAACTTCAAGGGCATGGGCGAAGGCCACGGCGTGCACCGCACCCACCGGATGCCCGGCTCGATCGGCGCCTGCTCGTTCCCCGGCCGCGTGTTCAAGGGCCAACGGATGGCCGGGCACATGGGTCACGAGCAGGTCACCACGCTCAACCTCGAAGTCGTCGACTCCGACGCCGAGCGCAACGTGCTGCTCATCAAGGGCTCGGTACCGGGCCCGAACGGTGGCGTCGTATCGGTCCGCAGTGCCGTCAAGGCAGCCACCTCGTCGACCGGGAAGGGAGCCTGATCACCATGTCGCAGATCACCCTCAAGAACGCCGCCGGTAGCGATGCCGGCAAGGTCGACCTCGACGACAACACGTTCGGCATCGAGCCCAACGTGTCGGTCATGCACCAGGTCGTCACGGCTCAGCTCGCCGCCCGTCGGGCCGGCACGCAGAGCACCAAGACCCGCAGCGAGGTCCGCGGCGGCGGCGCCAAGCCGTACCGCCAGAAGGGCACCGGCAACGCCCGCCAGGGTTCGATCCGGGCACCGCAGTACAGCGGTGGCGGTGTCGCCCTCGGGCCGAAGCCGCGCAAGTACGACCAGAAGACGCCGAAAAAGATGATCGGCCTCGCGCTCCGCTCGGCCCTGTCCGACCGGGCCAACGAGGGCAAGATCGTCGTCGTCGACTCCTGGGGCTTCGACACGCCCAGCACGAAGGCCGCCAAGGCCGCGCTCGCCGGTCTCGGCATCGACGGCAAGGCGCTGGTGGTCGTCGACCGCGACGACGCCGCAACCGCGCTCAGCTTCCGGAACCTGATCGAGGTCCAGCTGATCACGCCGTCCGAGCTGAACGCCTACGACGTGCTCTGCAACGAGTACATCGTCTTCACTCAGGCCACGCTGCCGGCCGCAGCCGCGGCGCCGAAGGCGAAGCGGGCGGCAGACACCAAGGCCGACGCCGAGAAGACGCCGGCGAAGAAGACGCCGGCGAAGAAGACGCCGAGCACGCCGGCCGACGGTGGCGAGTCCGACGAGGCAAGCGCCGTCGACGAAGCGGAGACCAGTGCCGTCCCATCGGAATGGGCCGGCTCGGTCAAGGCCCTCGCCGATGGTTCACAGCCGGAGGGCTACCCGATCAAGGGCAACGCCGACTCGATGCTGTACCACGTGCCGGAGAGTGCGTTCTACGACCGCACCGAGGCCGAGTTCTGGTTCGACACCGAAGCGAGTGCCGAAGCCGCAGGTTTCCAGAAGCCGCCGTCACAGCGTGACGACGACGACAACGAGAGCGAAGGCTGATGAAGGACCCACGCGACATCATCGTGGCGCCGGTCGTCTCCGAGAAGAGCTACGAGCTCATGGAGACCGGCGTCTACACGTTCAAGGTGCATCAGAGCGCCAGCAAGCCCGAGATCCGCGACGCCGTCGAGGCGATCTGGGGGGTCGAGGTGCTCAAGGTCAACACCCTCAACCGCAAGGGCAAGACCACCCGGGTCCGAGGTACGAACCGCACCGGGTCCAAGTCCGACACCAAGCGAGCCATCGTCACGCTGGCCGCCGGTGAGATCCCGCTGTTCGAGAACTGAAAGAGGCAGGCAACTCGTCATGGCGATTCGTTCACGCAAACCAACCAGCCCGGCCCGGCGCTTCCAGACGTCGTCCGACTTCTCCGAGGTCACCAAGTCGACGCCGGAGCGCACGCTGCTCTCCTCCAAGTCGAAGACCGGTGGCCGCAACGCCCACGGCCGCAAGACGTCGCGTCACCGTGGCGGTGGCCACAAGCAGCGCTACCGCATGGTCGACTTCAAGCGCACCAAGGACGGCGTGACCGCCAAGGTCGCCGCCATCGAGTACGACCCCAACCGCACCTGTCGCATCGCGCTCCTCCACTACGCCGACGGCGCCAAGGCATACATCCTGGCGCCCAGGGGGCTCAACGTGGGTGACCACGTCGAGAGTGGTCACGGCGCCGACATCAAGCCCGGCAACGCGCTGCCGCTGCGCTACATCCCGGTGGGTACCACGATCCACAACGTCGAGCTGCGCCCCGGTCAGGGCGGCAAGGTCGGACGTTCGGCCGGCATCGCGGTCCAGCTGGTCGCCAAGGAAGGCGATCACGCCACGCTGCGGATGCCCTCCACCGAGATGCGTCGGGTTCCGATCGACTGCCGCGCGACGGTCGGCGAGGTCGGCAACTCCGAGCACGAGCTCGTCAAGATCGGCAAGGCGGGCCGCAACCGCTGGAAGGGCGTCAAGCCGCAGACCCGCGGCGTCGCCATGAACCCGGTCGACCACCCACTCGGTGGTGGCGAGGGCCGCACCTCGGGTGGTCGGCCCGCCGTGTCGCCGTGGGGCAAGCCCGAGGGCCGCACCCGCTCGAAGAAGAAGGCCAGCCAGAAGATGATCGTTCGTCGTCGCCGCTCCGGTCGCGGACGTCGCTGAGGGACAGGGAAGAAGCAGAACCATGACACGCAGTCTCAAGAAGGGCCCCTTCGTCGACGAGCACCTGCTCAAGAAGGTCGATGCCCAGAACGACGCCGGCGAGCGCAAGGTCATCAAGACCTGGTCGCGCCGCTCGACGATCATCCCCGACATGGTCGGCCACACGATCGCCGTCCACGACGGTCGCAAGCACGTCCCGGTGTACGTCACCGAGTCGATGGTCGGTCACAAGCTCGGCGAGTTCAGCCCCACCCGGACGTTCAAGTTCCACGCCGGGCAGGAAAAGGGAGCCCGTCGATAATGCGCGGTCCGAAGTGGAACGAAGGTGCCGTCGCGGTCGGCGAGCGCCACGGAACGAAGGCCACCGCCAAGTACGTGCGGTCGTCGGCCTACAAGGCTCGGGTCGTGCTCGACCTGATCCGCGGTCTCGATGTGCAGCGCGCCGACCAGGTGTTGCAGTTCACCGAGCGCGGCATCGCTCACGACATCCGCAAGGTGCTTGCCAGCGCGGTCGCCAACGCGAGCAACCCCGACAACACCGGCGCCTACATCGCCGACGCCGACGAGCTGTTCGTGCTCGCCTGCTTCGCCGACGAGGGCCCGACCCTGCGTCGCTTCCGCCCCCGGGC
>CAXBAZ010000339.1:0-5140 GCA_963973395.1 uncultured Acidimicrobiaceae bacterium | reverse complement strand
AGTTCCGGTCCCGGTCGACCCGCCGGTTCGGCAACATCGTGCAGAAGGGCCAGGCCACGACACCTGGTGGCTACTTCAAGTTCGAGCAGCCGAACGGCTACATGACGTGCCTGTTCAAGGATGTCGACGGCAACCAGCGCGCGGTCGCGTCCCCGGACCGCACCGACGACGGTCTGTGGCACACGTTCAGGTGCGAGCTGTCCGAGTACGGCGTCCGCCTGTTCGTCGACGGCGAGCAGGTCAACCAGATCGCCGGCAGCCTGGGCACGATCGCCAACGACTTGAACCTCTCGATCGGTGGCAAGTCCGACTGCACCGGTCCCAACGTGAGCTGTGACTACTTCCCCGGCCAGATCGACTACGTCAGGATCGAGCGCGACGACACCGCCAACGTGTTGCCGACCGCCACGTTCACCACGACGTGCGCCGACGCCGTCTGCAAGTTCGACTCCAGCGCATCGGCCGACCCGGATCGCATCGACGAGGCCGAGAACGGCATCGTCATCAAGGCATGGTCGTTCGGCGACGGGAGCACCGATGTCGGTGGGCAGCCCAAGCACACCTACGCGACCGGTGGCACGTACGAGGTGACGCTGACGGTGACCGATCGTCGCGGCGGTACCGCGGTCGACACCACCACGGTCGTCGTCCCGGCGCCTCCGGTGATGGAGTTCACCGCCGACTGCCGTCGCCTGGTGTGCAACTTCGACAGCTCGGCGAGCACCGACGGGCCGACTGGAACCATCGTCTCGCGCACGTGGGACTTCGGTGACGGCAACACCGCAGAGGGCACGGCCGTGTCGCACACGTATGCAGCGGCCGGTACCTACGTCGTCGAGGTCACCGGCACCGATGAGGAAGGCCGCTCGGCCTCGGCCAGTCGCACCGTCACCGTGGCGCCGGCCGTCGTGACCCCGCCCCCGTCGGTGTCCGGGTCGGCCCTGACGGCGGTCACGCCGTTCCGTGTGTTCGACACCCGGCCGGAGGAATCGGCGCCCGGACCCAAGGGTGTCGTGTCGGGCGGTGACAGCATCAACGTGCAGATCGCCGGCGTCGGCAGCGTGCCCGCATCCGGCGTGACCGCCGTCGCCGTCAACCTGGCCGTCGTGGCGCTCGAAGCCCCGAGCTTCGTCACCGCATGGCCCGCCGGAGGTACCCGGTCCGAGCAGTTGTCGAGCCTGAACATCGTGTCGCCCGGCACCGCCCGTGCGAACCTGGCGATCATCCCGGTCGGCCAGAACGGTCAGATCAGCATCTACACCCTGCGCGACGCCCACCTCCTCGGCGACGTCGTCGGCTACTTCACCGACTCGGGCGGATCGACGCGCGAGGGTCGCATCATCACCCAGACGCCGCAGCGGTTGTTCGACACGCGGCCCGGACCGGACGCGGGCCCGAAGGGCAAGATCCCGGCCGGTGGCACCATCGAAGTGGCGGTCGCCGAGCGTGCCGGCGTGCCGTTGACCGGAGCCCGGGCCGTCGTGCTGAACCTGACGGTCACCGAGTCGGCCGGGCCGAACTTCGTGACGGTGTGGCCGGGCAGCGGGGCGACCCCGACGGCGAGTTCGGTCAACGTCAACGGGTCGGGTGAGTCCGTGGCGAACATGGTCGTCGTGCCGTTGTCGGCCGACGGCACCGTGAAGATCTACAGCCTCACCGAGACACATGTCCTGGCCGACGTGCTCGGCTACGTCACCGACGACGAGGCGGCGCTCGCGTCTGCCGGCTTGTTCGTGCCCGTCGAACCCAGTCGCCTCTTCGACACCCGCGAGGGTGAGCCGGCGGCCGGGCCCAAGGGCCTGATCCCTGCGAACGGATCGATCACGACCGAGATCGCCGGCGTGGGCCCGGTCCCGCAGTCGGCCGGCGCGGCGGTGTTGAACATGGCGTACATCGCCACCGAGCCGGGCTTCATCACGCTGTGGCCGACCGGCGCACGCCGACCGGCGACGTCGAACGTCAACGCCTCCGTCGGTGGTGATGTCCGCGCCAACGGTGCGATCATCCGACTCGGCGACGGCGGCGATCTCGACGCCTACGCGCTCAGCCCTGCGCACCTCGTGGGCGACGTGTTCGGGTTCCTGCTCGACTGATCCGAGTCGGCGAGCAACATCGCGTCTGTCCAACCGGGTCGGCCCACGAAGCCGACCCGGTTGGCCGGGATGACTCAGGCGTTCGAACGCCGCCGAACTTGCCGGTGGCTGCGTCGTGACCGGCGGCATACGAGTTTCCGAGAGGATCGCCGAACCCTCGTCCTCGCGGTCGTCCGGGCGGACGCGGGCCGGGTTCAGGCGACGAGCATCCAACCGCGGCGTCGCACGGTGCGCACCCGGTCGGCGCCGACGCGGCGGCGGATGCCGACGATCAGCGAATCGCACCGGCGGGGGCTGAGATCGCCGAGACCCGCCCGACGGGCCAGTTCCTGTCGGCTGAGCACGCGACCGCAGTTCTCGGCCAAGACCTCGAACACGGCTCGCTCCTGAGCTGTCAGGCGCTCGAGGGGGTGAGTCGGTACTGAGGGGATCAGTCCCTGACGCTCAGGAGCGGGCCGTGTCACAGGTGTGACTCTGCCTGGCTCCCGTGACGGTGGCGTTCGCGACCTGTAAACGCCGTGTGAACGATCGGCGCTCGCCCGGCCCGTGCGGGCACTGCACCACGTCGTAGGGTTCGTCCATGCACGTGGGGTTGTCCGTCATCTTCCAGAACCCGGGCCGCGAGCGGCCCGATCACGAGGTGTACGCCGCCGACCTCCGGCTCGCCCGTCAGGCCGAACCGCTCGGATTCGACTCGATCTGGAGCGTCGAGCACCACTTCACCGACTACACGATGTGCCCGGACGTGATGCAGTTCCTGACCTACATGGCCGGGTGCACCGAACACATCCGCCTGGGTTCGATGGTGTGTGTGCTGCCATGGCACGACCCGCTGCGCGTCGCGGAGCAGATCGCGATGCTCGACGTGATGTCGGGTGGCCGGGTGATCCTCGGCATCGGGCGCGGGACCGGCCGGGTCGAGTTCGACGGGTTCCAGGTCGAGATGCCCGAGGCCCGCACTCGGTTCGCCGAGTCGGCCGAGATGATCCTCGACGGACTCGACCGGGGTTACGTCGAGTACGACGGCGAGTACATCCGCCAGCCCAGGGTCGACCTGCGTCCCGAGCCGCCGGCGTCGTTCCGTGGCCGCACGTACGCGGCGGCGATCTCGCCCGAGTCCGCCGAGATCATGGCGAAGATGGGTGTCGGCATCCTGATCGTGCCGCAGAAGCCGTGGAAGACGGTGCGGACCGAGTTGGCGGCGTACCGATCGACGTTCCTGGCCGCGACCGGCGAGGTCGCCCCGCCGCCGTACTGCGCCGGTTGGACGTTCGTCGACGAGTCGGCCGACCGTGCCGAGACGCTGGCGCGGCAGTACATCGGCGGCTACTGGGACTCGATCGTCGCCCACTACGAGTTCGACCAGGATCATCTCAGCAAGACCCCGGGCTACGAGTTCCACGGCCAGATGTACGACCGACTCGTCGCGCCGGGCGGATACGAGGCGATGACCGACTTCTTCCTCGGGCTCCAGGTGTGGGGCACGCCCGAGCAGGTGTACGACCGGATCGTGAACATCCAGGACAACACGTACGCAGAGGCGTACATGGCGGTCTGCTCGTACGCCGGTATGCCCGACGACGAAGCCGAACGCAACCTCCACCTGTTCGCCCGGGAGGTGCTGCCCGAGCTCAAACGACTCCCGCACCCCTACGAGCGTCTCGGCGTGCCCGACGACGCGCCCGCCGACGATGCGCTCGCGGGTGTCGCCGCGTCGTCGTGGGTACCGCGCCACGACTGACGGTTGGTGCCAGGCACCAGGCGTCAGGTGACTTGACCCGCGGGTCAAGTCCGGTGGCAGAATGGGGGCATGGACCTGACCTACCCCGTCGAAGCCGAGGAATTCCGGGTGGAGATCCGAGCCTGGCTCGAGCAGAACCTGCCGGCCGGTTGGTTCGACGACGACTTCGAGATGACCGACGACGAGCGCGTCCGGTTCAACCGCGAGTGGCCGCAGAAGCTGTTCGAGGGTGGCTGGATCTGTGCCACGTGGCCCGCCGAGTACGGGGGCAAGGGCCTCACCACGATGCAGGGCGTCGTGCTGTCGGAGGAGTTCGCGGCCGCCGGCGCACCGATGCGCGGCGACTTCTTCGGCGACACTCTCGTCGGCCCGACGATCCTCCAGTGGGGCACGGAGGAGCAGAAGCGGCAGTACCTCCCCGGGATCCTCCAGGGCAGGACGAGATGGTGCCAGGGGTTCTCCGAGCCGAACTCGGGCTCCGATCTGGCATCGATCAAGACGTCGGCCGTGCTCGACGGCGACGAGTGGGTCATCAACGGTCAGAAGGTCTGGACGACGCAGGGACATCACGCCGACTACTGCTTCCTGCTGACCCGCACCGATCCCGACGTTAAGAAACATGCCGGCATCTCGTACATGCTCGTGCCGATGAAGCAGGACGGCGTCGAGGTCCGCGGGATCACACAACCGGACGGCACCGCCGAGTTCTGTGAGGTGTTCTTCGACAACGCGCGCTGCTCGAAGGACGCGGTCGTCGGCGGTGTCAACAACGGGTGGAAGGTCGCCAACTCGACCCTCGGGTTCGAGCGCGGCCAGTCGGCGACGACCGGCTTCCGACGGTTCCAGGAGGAGTACCGGCTGATGGTCGAGGCGGCCACCGCCAACGGCCGGATCGACGACGTCGACATCCGCCAGCGGCTGATGCGGTTCTACACGAAGATCCAGATCCTGAGGATCAACGGCCTCCGCAACCTCACCGCCACGCTGAACGACTCCAAGGACATGGGCACGATCGCGCTCGGCGCCACGAACAAGATGTTCTGGTCGGAGATGCACCAGGCCGCGATGGAGTTGGCGCTCGACATCCACGGTGCCGACTCGATGCTGATCTCCACGGGGCCCGAGTCGGGCTCGTGGCCCGGATCGGGTCGTGATCAGCGGCGCGACGGCTATCCGGTCAGCCCGATGATGTCGTCGTTCTTCTTCTCGCGGAGCGAGACGATCTGGGGTGGGACCAGCCAGATCCAGCGCAACATCGTCGGCGAGCGCGTCCTCGGGCTCCCGAAGGAGCCCAAACCACCGGGCG
>CAXBAZ010000338.1:0-5152 GCA_963973395.1 uncultured Acidimicrobiaceae bacterium | reverse complement strand
TGGAACTGCAGGCCGGCGAAAGCGCCCGGCCGACCGCGAGCGACGAGGTGACCGCCGTGCTGATGCAGCGCACACGCCGGACGGGGCTCGCCGTGCTGGGCTGGTCGCAGGCGTCGATCTCCCTGCGCCGCCGGGTCGAGTTCCTGCACCGTTCCGTCGGTGAGCCCTGGCCCGACTGGAGCGTCGAGCACCTCGGCGACACGTTGGACGAGTGGCTGGCGCCGTACCTGCCCGGTGCGGTCGGCCGGCGCGACCTCGAACAGGTCGACCTGACGATGGTGCTGCGGTCCCAACTGCCGTGGCCGGAAGGAGCGGAGCTCGACCGGCTGGCGCCACCCGCACTCGAGCTACCGACCGGCCGCTCGGTGTCGATCGACTACACGGGCGACGAGCCGACCGCCTCGGTGCGCGTGCAGGACCTGTTCGGTACCACGACCCACCCGACCGCGGGCGGACGCCCGATCGTGCTCGAGCTGCTCTCCCCGGCCGACCGGCCCATCCAGATCACCGGCGATCTGCCGGGATTCTGGGCGGGCACGTGGTCCGAGGTGCGCAAGGACCTCGCCGGCCGGTACCCGAAGCACCAGTGGCCCGCCGACCCGGCCACCGCCACCCCGAAGCGCCTGAAGGACCGCTGACGTGCTCGCCGCCCAGGTGGTGGGTCTGTCACCGTGGTCGATCGCGCTCGCGATCGTGATCGTGATCGTCGGCTCGGCCACGCAGGCGTCGATCGGGATCGGTCTCGGGCTGCTCGCGGCGCCCACCCTGGTGCTCATCGATCCGGGCTTCATACCCGGCGCGATCTCGGTGTGCGTGGTGCCGCTGACGATCGGCATGACGATCCGTGAGCGCGGCCACATCGACCCCACGATCCTCCGGGCCGCGATCGGTCGGTTCCTGGGCGTCGTCATCGGCACCGTCGTCCTCGCCCAGGCTGGGCGGGGATCGATCGCGATCGTCGTCGCCGCGAGCGTCCTGCTCGCGGTGATCGGCTCGGCGTCGGGACTGTCGTTCGCACCGTCCGGTCGCAACCTGCTGCTCGCCGGCACGGCATCGGGGTTCTCGGGGACGGTCGCCGCGATCGGCGGTCCCCCGATGGCGCTGACGTACCAGCACGCCGACCCGCGGACGCTCAGAGCGAGCCTGGCTGCGTTCAACACGATCGGGTCGGCGTTCACGATCCCGGGCCTCGTGATCGCCGGGGTCCTCGGCGTGCGGGAGCTGCGGTTGGCCGCGCTCCTGGTACCCGGCGTGTTCGTCGGCCTCTTGCTCGGTCGTGTCGGCATCGCCCGCCTGCCCGCCCACCGGGTGCGCGCCTTCGTGCTGCTGGCGTGCGCATCGTCGGCGGTCGTGCTGCTCGCCAACGAACTGGTCTGAGACGGCACGTCGGGGGCGGCGATCGCCTGGGTCGGCGAGCGCACCGGCTCGTAGGGTGACGCCATGGCTGATGATGATGCTGACGACTTCGCGTTCACGGAGCTGCTCCCGCTCGGGGCGGACGAGACCCCGTACCGTCTCGTGACGACCGAGGGCGTGTCGACGTTCGACACCCCCGAGGGCTCGTTCCTCAAGGTCGAACCCGACGCGATCCGGCAACTCACCGCCGAGGCGATGCGCGAGATCGCCCACTTCCTGCGACCGGCGCACCTCCAGCAGCTGCGGGACATCCTCGACGACCCCGAAGCGAGTTCGAACGACCGGTTCGTCGCCACCGACCTCCTCAAGAACGCAGCGATCTCCGCGGGCGGGGTGCTGCCGATGTGCCAGGACACCGGCACGGCGATCGTCAAGGCGAAGAAGGGGCAGTTCGTGTTCACGGGTGGCGGCGACGAGCGCCAGATCGCCCGCGGTGTGCAGGACACGTACCTCACGAGCAACCTCCGCTACAGCCAGATGGCGCCGCTCACGATGTACGAGGAGAAGAACACCGGCACGAACCTCCCGGCCGAGATCAAGATCTCCTCGGTCGACGGCGACGAGTACAAGTTCCTGTTCATCGCAAAGGGTGGCGGCAGCGCCAACAAGAGTTACCTGTTCCAGGAGACCAAGGCGCTCCTGAACGAGGCGACGCTGCTGCCCTGGGTGTTCGACAAGATGCAGTCGCTCGGCACGTCGGCCTGCCCGCCGTACCACCTCGCCGTCGTGATCGGCGGGACGTCGGCCGAGTTCGCGGTGGAGACCGCCAAACTGGCCTCGACGAAGTACCTCGACAGCCTGCCGACCGAGGGTTCGGGGCTCGGTCACGGTTTCCGCGACGTCGAGCTCGAACGGAAGTTGCTCGAACTCGCCCGGACCACCGGGATCGGCGCCCAGTTCGGCGGCAAGTACTTCTGCCACGACGTGCGCGTGGTCAGGCTGCCCCGGCACGGCGCCAGCTGCCCGGTCGGGATGGCCGTGTCGTGCTCCGCCGACCGGCAGGCGATCGGCAAGATCACCCGCGACGGCGTGTTCCTCGAACAGCTCGAGCACGATCCGGCGCGTTTCCTGCCCGAACCGACCGAGGCCGACCTCGACGGCACCGAGGTGGTCCACATCGACCTCAACCGACCGATGCACGAGATCCGCGCCGAGCTGTCGTCCTACCCGGTGCGGACGCGGGTGATGCTCAGCGGCCCGATCGTGGTGGGTCGCGACATCGCCCATGCCAAGATCAAGGAACGGCTCGATGCCGGCGAGGAGATGCCGCAGTACCTGCAGGACCACTGCATCTACTACGCCGGGCCCGCCAAGACCCCCGAGGGCTACGCGTCGGGCTCGTTCGGACCGACCACCGCTGGACGGATGGACTCGTACGTCGAGCAGTTCCAGGCGGCCGGCGGCTCGATGGTGATGCTCGCCAAGGGCAACCGGTCACAGCAGGTGACCGATTCGTGCCAGGCGCACGGTGGGTTCTACCTGGGTTCGATCGGTGGTCCGGCGGCCCGCCTGGCGCTCGACAACATCAGGGCGGTCGACGTGCTCGAGTACCCCGAGCTCGGCATGGAGGCGATCTGGAAGATCGAGGTCGAGGACTTCCCGGCCTTCATCGTCGTCGACGACAAGGGCAACGACTTCTTCCAGCAGGTCCGGGTCGAAGCCGCCCAGCGCGCCGTGTCCGTTGGCCTGGCCTGAGCACGCTTCCGGTTCGCTGGGGTCAGCGGCGGGCCGGTTTCCAGTAGCCGCGCACTGTGGCCCGGGCGCGGTCGAGGCCGACGGTGTCGAAGAGATGGGTGCGGATGGCGTGCATCGCCGAGGCCTCACCAGCCGCCCAGACATCGGTGCCGGCCGGGAACGCGTCGAACGATCGAACGACGTCGACGAGGCGGCCGCCCGGCACGGCTCCGGGTTCGGTGACGTGCCACTCGACCGAGTCGCCCTCGCGGCGATCGATGTCGATCACGGCGTCCTCGCTGACGGCCTCGACGTGGATGGCGAGCGACGTCGTCGCCGGCGCCATCCTCGCGAGCTGTGCCGCTGCCGGCAGCGCGGTCTCGTCGGCCAGCACGAGCAGGCGGTTCGCGTCGTCGGGGAAGCTGTAGCCGCTGCCCGGACCGGAGATGGCAGCCGGTGCGCCCGGTTCGACGCTCTCGGCCCAGCCGGACACCGCACCGCCGGGGTGGCGGACGATCTCCAGGTCGAGCCGACCGGCGTCGTTGTCGACGCGGAGTGGCGTGAAGGTGCGAAGCGCCGGGCGGCCACCGTCCGGTAGCAGGAACTCGTTGCCGTCCCACTCGGGGATCACGAGGTCTCCGGTGGCCGGCGTCGGCACGAGCAGCCGTACGCTCGCCGCCGGCTCGTCGACCACGAGGCTGCGGAGCCCCTCACCAGCGAAGGTGAGTCTGAGCAGGCGCGGTGACAGCTCGACCCGGTCGAGCACGACGACCGGCAGGAGCGGCGGCGGTTCGCGCCGCAGGCGCGTGAGGCGCGCGAGTCGATCGTCGTCGGCCATGCCCCAGTCCTACCGGACGGATCGGTCGGTGCCTCGGCCACGACCACGCCTGACTCGCCCCTCCTGAACAGCGTCGACAAGTAGGTCTGCCATCGACGATGGACGAAACGATCGTCGGCGAGAGGCGGTCGGCTGGAGTTCGTCTCGCTGAGTGGTTCTCAGGTGATGCGCCGGTACTTCGCCTCGACGAAGCTGAATGCGGCGAACAGGAACAGGCCGACCCCGACGAACAGGAGGAGCGCCGTCCCCCAGCCCGTGTCGGACAGTTCGCGCAGCGCACCGGAAAGCCCTTCGGTCTCGTCGGGGTCGTGACGCATCCCCGCGATGACCAGGAAGCCGCCGACCACCGCAGTGATCACCGACTTGCCGGCGTACCCGGAGCGTCCGCTCCACTCGATTCCCTGGCGGGTCGACTCGTCGATCCCCGACGTGGCGAGCCGGCCCATGAACTCAGCCTCGTAGGCGTACTTGTAGAACTCGTACGCCGAGAAGCCGATGATGGCGAGACCGCCGAGGATGACCAGCCACTGGCCGGCCGGCCATTCGAGCACCGTGGCCGTCGCTTGCTGCTCGGAGTCGCCCGATCCTGACGATCCTGAGGAACTGCCGGCATCCCAGTTGGCGATCAGGACGCCCACGGAGGTCGCTGCCAGACCGCCATAGGCCAGTGCCTTGAGCGCGTACTTGCCACGGTCGCTCGCCTCGGCACCCTCGACCGGGTCACCGGTGACCGCCTGCAAGACTTTCCAGATGACGAGGGCGACGAGCGCCAGCGTCACGCCGATCAGGAGGAACTTGCCGAACGGCGCGCTGGCCACTCGCTCGATGGCACCTTCAGAGCCGTCTCCGGATCCGAATGCCAGGTCGAGCGCCAGGAGCCCGAAGAGCAGGTAGAAGATGCCGCGCCCGATCAGCCCGGGCCGGGCCATCGAAGAACGCGCCGACTGCGCCTCTCGGGCCGTCTTCGAGTTCGTCGCTGTGTCCACGTCATTCCTTTCCCGCCGGATCGCTGAGGCGCCGGCGACTGACATCTACCCGCCACCGGCGTCGAGCAATCCTGCGTTGCTCCCTGCATCCGAGCGTCGGTTCGAAGCGCGATTCGCGACGTGAGAAGACGCACGCGCCGTAGTCTCAGTTATGCCATTATCTGAGAGGGAGGAGGACGGGAGGTGACAGATACCTCATGGCCGGCGGTCGGCGGCGAAACCTTCGACTGGGTGGCGG
>CAXBAZ010000337.1:0-5155 GCA_963973395.1 uncultured Acidimicrobiaceae bacterium | reverse complement strand
CAACATGTGCACCCGTGGCGTGCCCACGACGTGCTCGTCGAGGATCCTCGAGGGCTGGATCCCTCCCTACGACGGCACCGTGGTCTCGACGCTCGACGCGGCCGGAGCCGTCGTGGTCGGCAAGACGAACCTCGACGAGTTCGCGATGGGTTCGTCGACGGAGAACTCGGCGTTCGGGGTCACGAGGAACCCGCTCGACACGTCCCGGGTGCCCGGTGGTTCGTCGGGCGGGTCGGCAGCTGCGGTGGCGGCCGGGTTCTCGGCGCTGTCGTTCGGGTCCGACACCGGAGGTTCGATCCGCCAGCCCGCGGCGCTGTGCGGCGTCGTCGGGGTGAAGCCCACGTATGGTCGGGTGAGCCGCTACGGACTGGTCGCGTTCGCGAGCAGCCTCGACCAGATCGGCCCGTTCACCCACACCGTCGCCGATGCCGCGCTCGCGTTGCAGACGGTGGCGGGCCACGACCCGCACGACTCGACGTCGATCCCCGAGCCGCTTCCCGACTACTCGGCGCTGCTCGACGCCGGCGTCGAGGGGCTGCGGGTCGGGCGGATCACCGATCTGCCGGCCGGCGCCGACGACGACGTGCAGGAACGGCTCGAGCAGGCGTTCGATGCACTTCGTGCGGCGGGCGCCACCATCGTCGACGTCGAGGTGCCGGCGTTCGGCTACGGGTTGACCGCGTACTACCTGATCGCGCCCGCCGAGGCGTCGTCGAACCTGGCCCGCTACGACGGCGTGCGGTACGGCCTGCGGGTCGATGCACCGACCACCGATGCGATGTACATGGCCACCCGGGCGGCCGGCTTCGGCGACGAGGTGAAGCGTCGCATCCTGCTCGGCACGTACGCGCTGTCGGCCGGCTACTACGACGCGTACTACGGCAAGGCGCTGAAGATCCGGCGACTGATGGCACAGGACTTCGCCGTCGCGTACGAACGCACCGACGTGCTGTTGACACCGTCGTCGCCGAGCGTCGCGTTCCCGATCGGGTCGAAGACGGCCGACCCGTTCGCGATGTACCTGTGCGACACGTACACGATCCCTGCCAACCTCACCGGTGACCCAGGGATGAGTGTGCCGTTCGGCACCGGTGCGGGAGGGTTACCCGTCGGCGTCCAGGTGCTCGCGCCCGCGTTGGCCGAGCCGGTGATGCTGCAGGTGGCGGCCGAACTCGAGCGGGCGGCGGGAGGCCTGGCATGACCGAGATCTGGACCCATGACGGCTGGGAGATGGTGGTCGGGCTCGAGGTCCACGTCGAGCTCGCCACCGCCACGAAGCTCTTCTCCGGATCGCCCAACCGCTTCGGCGACGAACCGAACACCAACATCGACCCGGTCACGCTCGGCCTCCCGGGCGCACTGCCGGTGCTCAACCGGCAGGCGGTCGAGTTGGCGATGCGGATCGGGCTGGCGCTGAACTGCACCGTGCAGCGGTGCACCTTCGCCCGCAAGAACTACTTCTATCCCGACATGCCGACGTCGTACCAGATCAGTCAGTACGAGGATCCGCTCAACGTCGACGGGTGGCTCGACCTGCCCGACGGCAGCAGGGTCGGCATCGAACGGGCCCACATCGAGCAGGACGCCGGCAAGTCGACCCACGTCGGCGGCGGAGAGGGTCGCGTGCACGGTGCCGACCACTCGCTGATCGACCTCAACCGGGCGGGGGTGCCGCTCGTCGAGATCGTGAGCCGTCCCGACATCCGATCGCCCGAGCAGGCCAGGTCGTACGTGAGCGAACTGCGCGCGATCCTGATCGCGATCGAGGCCTCCGACGCGAAGATGGAGGAAGGCTCGATGCGGGTCGACGCGAACGTGAGCGTCCGGCGGCCGGGTGACGAGTTCGGCACCCGCTGCGAGATCAAGAACGTGAACTCGGTCCGGTCGGTCGGGCGGGCGATCGACTACGAGGCCCGGCGTCAGATCATCCTGATCGAGAGCGGCGAGTCGGTGCGTCAGCAGACACGTCACTGGGACGAGGGCGACGGCCGCACCCACACGCTGCGCGACAAAGAGGACGCGGACGACTACCGGTACTTCCTCGAACCCGATCTCGTGCCGCTCGATCCACCGGCCGAGTGGATCGAATCGGTGCGTTCCGACCTGCCGGTGCTCCCCGCCGCCCGACGGTCGCGTCTCGCCGACGCATCCGGGTTGGCCGTCGACAGCGAGGCCGTCGGCATCATGGTCGAACGGGGCCAGGACGACTACGCGTTCGCCGTCCAGGCTGCCGGCGGCGACATCGGCCGAGCGGTCGTGCACCTGAAGGAGGCGTTCGCCGATGCGGGTGCGGAGCCGGTCCTGCCCGCCGCCGACCTGGCTGCGCTCACCCGGATGGAGACCGACGGCCGGCTCACTGCCACACAGGCGAAGACGGTCGTGGCCGAACTGATCGAACGTGGTGGCGGCGCCCCCGCGACGATCGCCGCCGAACGTGGTTTCGAGGCGATGGACTCGTCCGAACTCGAATCGATGGTCGACGACGCGATCGCCGCCCAGCCGGCTGCATGGGAGAAGTTCCGAGCCGGCGAGGGCAAGGCGATGGGTGCGCTCGTCGGGCACATCATGAAAGCGAGCCGGGGCCAGGCCGACGGCAAACTCGTCACCCAGATCCTGAACCAGCGCAAGGGCTGAACCGTAACGTTCGGTGTCCGACACCGGGCGTTACGGTCGGTCGACGGCCACGAAGCCGCAGCCGGTGAACGCCGACCGCAGCGCAACGAGGTGTTCCTGGTCACGGGCCAGGCCGACGATCGACCCACCTGATCCGGCCGAGTTGGCGGCGGCGCCGTTGCGCACGGCGATGCGCACCATCTGGCGGGTCGTCGTGTCGACGTCGATCATCATCGAGCGGATCTCGAACGTGCGGTTCATCGCCCGACCGAGTTGCGTCAGGTCGCCGCCCTCGATCGCTGTGGCCGCGATCTCTGCCTGTGCTGCGAGCCCGCGCATGCTGGCGATCACGTGCGGTTCGCCAGCGTCGTAGCGGCGCCTCAGCGAGCGGTGAACCGTGTCGCTCGGCTGTGCCCCCGCCGCCGACCACGCCACGAACAGCGGCAGGTCGGCAGCCGGTGTGAGCCGCTCGTACCCGACGGGGTCGAACCGCATCGAGACCAACTGGCCGACCGACTGCACGAGGCGATCCTGGAGCCCGGCGGCGATGCCGAGCCGGTCGCGCTCGACCGAGAGTGCGAGCTGTGCGAGCTCGACCGGCTCGAAGCGGTGGTCGATCGTGGCCGCGAGCACGCGGAGCGCGCAGATGATCAGCGCGCTGGAGCCCGCGAGTCCGACCGAACGCGGGATCGTGGTCGTCGCCGAGAGCGTGACGTCCGACGGTCGGCCGACGGCGTCCGCGAACGCACGTGCCGTCGCCGAGAGCAGCCGATCGAGCTCGGGGTCCGCAGCCCGGATCGAGAATCGGGCGGCCGGCTCGGCCGAGGCGAACGCAGGCAGGTCGGGCACGGGCACGGCGACGACAGCGCCGCCGTAGCCGTCGGGCGGATTACCGGCGAGCGCGGCCCGAGCGGGACACGTGCTGACGATCGAGCTCCCGGTCGACATGGCGGAATCACTACCACGTACGGTGCGACGTCATGGACTTCGCCATCCCACCAGAGATCCAGTCGACGCTCGACGAGCTCGACGCCTTCATCGAGGCCGAGATCCTCCCGCTCCAGCACGCCGACGACAACATGCGGTTCTTCGACCATCGCCGCGAGTGGGCACGCACCGACTTCGACAACGACGGCATCCCCCGCGAGGAATGGGAGGAGCTGCTCCGCGAGATGCGCCGCACGGCCGACGCCGCCGGGTGGCTGCGCCTCGCGCTGCCGGAGGAGTTCGGCGGGCGGGCGGCATCGAACCTCGAGATGGCGATCATCCGCGAACACCTCGCCCATCGTGGCCTGGGCCTGCACAACGACCTGCAGAACGAGTCGTCGATCGTCGGCAACTTCCCGACCGTGCTGATGATGCGCGACTTCGGCACGCCCGAGCAGATCGCCGAGTGGATGCCCGGCTTCCTCGACGGCTCACGCCGCCTCGCGTTCGGCCTCACCGAGCCGAACCACGGCAGCGACGCCACGTACCTCGAGACCACAGCGGTCGCGGACGGCGACGAATGGGTGATCAACGGCATGAAGCGGTGGAACACCGGCGTGCACCACGCGACACACGACATCATCTTCGCCCGGACCTCCGGCGACGCCGGCAGCCCGGTCGGCATCACGGCGTTCCTCGTCCCGTGCGACGACCCCGGCTTCGTGGTCGAGCACTACTGGTGGACGTTCAACATGCCGAGCGATCACGGCGAGGTGCGCCTCGACGGGATCCGCGTCGGTGCCGACGCAGTGTTCGGCCGCGTCGACCACGGTCTGGAACTCGCCCAGCACTTCGTGCACGAGAACCGGATCCGTCAGGCCGCATCGTCGCTCGGTGCCGCGCAGCACTGCATCGACCTGGCCGTCGAGTACGCGAACCAGCGGGTCACGTGGGGCAAGAAGCTGTCGGTGAACCAGGGAATCCAGTTCCCACTCGTCGAGCTCCACACCGAGGCGGCGATGCTCCGCCAGCTGATCCGTGAGACGGCGTGGCGCCTCGACCAGCAGCATCACATGGAGGTCACGCACCAGGTGGCGATGTGCAACTACCGCGCGAATCGGCTGGCGTGTGACGCAGCCGACCGGGCCATGCAGACGTGCGGTGGGATGGGCTACTCGCGCCACATGCCGTTCGAGCACATCTACCGCCACCACCGCCGCTACCGGATCACCGAGGGCGCCGAAGAGATCCAGATGCGCAAGGTCGCCCAGCACCTCTTCGGCTTCGGCCGCACGTAGCGTGCACCCGATCGGGTGACATCGATCGAGTGACAGCGTTATCACGCGCGACGACCGGGCGGTCCGGGTCGATCCGTACGACGCTGATCCAATTTTGTTCCGACGATCGAAGGTGCGTAGCTTGCGCTGAACTCAACGGCGGTGATCGCGAGGACGAGGTTCTCGGCGGTCCGAAAGGCGGAACACGACATGCACCCCCCACGTACCGGGCGTTGGCCCGCGGTCGCCCTCGCGCTCGCCCTCGTCGCCGGTTGCTCGTCCGGTGGCATCGAGTCCGTCGACTCGGAGCCGGTGGGCACGACCGTCGACGAGGCGAC
>CAXBAZ010000336.1:0-5162 GCA_963973395.1 uncultured Acidimicrobiaceae bacterium | reverse complement strand
CGGCTGCACGACGCCGTCGCACAGCAACCGCTCGCGAACCGCCATCGGTATGCGCCAGCCGTCGGTCGTCGTGGTGTCGCCGTTCGACACGTCGACGTGCAGCCACGTGCGATACCGATCCCGACGCGACTCGGACTCGACGGCGTCGAGCGACGTCTCGGCCATCTCGACCAGTGCGTCGGCCCACGTCGCATCGGTGTCGCCACGTTCGAAGAGCGAGTCCTTGCACTCGGTCAGCGCGGCCTCGATCCGACGGCCGGTGGCGACGTCGAAGTTGCCGTTGATCCGCCACCGGTCGCCCGTCGTCGAGCCGAATGCCAGGCGGTCGACGGGAGGCGGTGCGTCCTGCTCGGCCGACGGCCCGTCGTCGAAGAACTGATCGGTGATCGTGCGACGCAGCTGGTTGACGGTCGCTTCCTTCACGAAATCGAGCACCTTCCCGTCGGCCCATGACGGTGCCTTCGTCACCACGACGTCGGCCTGCTCGAGCGTCAGCTCGCCCCGCTCGAGGGCGGCCGCCACAACCGGGAACTCGGCGCGCTTCTCGGCGACCCGAAGGATCACCTGTGCCCGCTCGGGCGAGATGCCGGCCCTCCACGCCAGCCACTGCGTCGGGGTGCGCCGATAGCTCCCGATTGGAGGGGGTCAGCGGATCGGGTCGGGGACCCAACCACCCGGTTGGGTGTACGGCCGGCCGTCGTTGCAGCCACCGGTCTGCGAGCGCAGGATCGGGTACGGGTTCACCGCGATGCCGCCGCCCGGCCGAACCTCGAAGTGCAGGTGGGGTGCGCTGGCGTTGCCGGTGCCCCCGAGCCAGCCGATGATCTGGCCGGCCTCGACCCGCGACCCCACCCCGAGCTCGGGGGCGAAGTCGGAGAGATGAGCGTAGAAGTAGCGGGTGCCGTCGGCTCCCGTGAGGGTCCACGCGTTCCCGGCGTTGCGCCCGGCGCCGTCCCAGACCCGGCCGGTGAGGCGGCCGTCGACGACCGCGTACACGTAGTTGCCGGTGCCGGAGAAGATGTCGGTGCCGGCGTGGCTGCGGCCGCCGCTGCGGGCGTCGCCCCACGTGTCGCCGTACCCGCACGGACCCTGGGTCGGAGCGGCTTCGAGACGGACGGACACGGCGGCCACCACGTCGGCGCCTTCGGGCAACGCGAGCACGTCGCCCGGGATCAGCACGTCGTCGGAACTCGTACCGTTGACCGCGACCAGTGACCGCATCGAGACCCCGGCGCGGTCGGCGATCGCCGACCAGCTGTCGCCGCTGCGCACCGTGTACGAGCCGGCTCCGGTCGAACCGGTCGAACTGGACGACGAACCCGTCGTGCTCGACGCGGCGTCGGAGCCGAGGGATGACTCGCCGGGCAGGCAGATCACATCGCCGGGGTGGATCATCCGGTCGGCGTCCGCACCGTTCGCTCCGGTGACGGCGCTGACCGATGTGCCCGCCCGGCTCGCGATCGCGGCCCAGCTGTCTCCGCTGCGCACCGAGTACGTCGCGTCGCACGCACGTGTCGGGTCGGTGCCCGACGGCAGACACAGACGGTCGCCGGGAACCAGCGGGGACGCCAACGTGGCACCGTTGGCGTCGACCAACGATCGGGCACTGACCTCGAGACGGCCGGAGATGCCGTACCAGCTGTCACCGGACTTCACGTCGTAGCCGAGCCCGGCCGAACACGAGAATCCGGACGCGGTCGCCGAGGCCGGCGCTGCCACGAGCGCGACCGCCGCCGAGAGCATCGCCGCGCCGGTCGAGATCGCGGCTCGTCGTCGTCGTGTCCGGTGCTTCATCCCAACCTGCATCCCAACCTGCATGGAGAATCGTTCCTTCCCCGCCCGAACACAACGCTAGCGGCGCCGGGACCGGGCGTCAGGTCGCCCCACTCCCGGCTCCCCTCACGCCCGCCATGGCTCCCCGGTCGTACCGGGGGCCGGTAGCCTCGTGGCCGCTGTGACGATCGACGACTCCACCAACGGGCGACGCGCCCTGCTCACCGGATGGGGACGGGCCAACTCCAGCGCAGCGAGCGTCCGTGAGGTCAGAGCGGCGGACCTCTCGACGGCGATCAAGGATCTCCCCGTCCGCGGCGGCATCGCCCGCGGCCTGGGACGCTCGTACGGCGACCCGGCCCAGAACGCCGGCGGCCACGTATTGCGGCTCGCGCCCGCCAACGAGCAGGTCGTGATCGACGACGACGCGGGCACGGTGACCGCCGGTGGTGGTGTGGGCATCGACGATCTGCTGGCGTTGCTCGTGCCGCGCGGGTGGTTCGTCCCCGTCACGCCGGGCACGAGATTCGTCACGATCGGGGGCGCGATCGCGAGCGACATCCACGGCAAGAACCACCATCGCGACGGCTCGTTCGGCAATCATGTCGTCCGGCTGAGTCTGATGGTCGCCGACGGTGCGGTCGTCGAACTGTCACCGGAGCCGGCCCCCGGCAACGACCACGAGCTCTTCTGGGCGACCGTCGGCGGGATGGGCCTGACCGGTGTCATCGTCGACGCGACCGTCAGGCTGATCCCGATCGAGACGAGCCGGATGTCGGTCGAGACCCATCGCGTCGGGCACCTCGACGAGATCATGGGGCGCATGGCCGACAGCGACGCCGACTTCCGCTACTCCGTGGCCTGGATCGACCTGCTCGCCAAGGGCCGCCACCTCGGACGCGGCGTGCTCACCAATGGCGAGCACGCAACACGCGATCAGCTGGGACCGACCGCGGCAGCCGACCCGCTCGCGTACGACGGTCGCCAACTCGTCGCCGTCCCTCCGATCATCCCGGCTCCGGGACTGATCAATCGCCTGTCCGTCGCGGCCTTCAACGAGGTCTGGTACCGACGTGCCCGCAAGGGGCGCCACGTCGGTCTCGAATCGATCCCGGCATATTTCCACCCCCTCGACCTCGTCGGCGACTGGAACCGCGTCTACGGGCGGTCCGGCTTCCTCCAGTACCAGTTCGTCGTGCCGTTCGGTGCCGAACCGACGCTCCGGACCGTCATCGAGCGGATCTCGGCCGCACAGCTGCCGATCTTCCTCACCGTGCTGAAGCGGTTCGGTGCCGGCAATCGGGGACCGATCAGCTTTCCGATGGGCGGCTGGACGCTGGCGATCGACGTGGCCACCGACCGCGACGGTCTGGCCCCGCTGCTGCGTTCGCTCGACGAACTCGTGCTCGCGGCCGGTGGGCGGCACTACCTGGCCAAGGATTTCCACATGACGCCCGCCGACGTCCGCCAGGGCTATCCACGCCTCGCCGAATGGCAGGTGGTACGCGACCGGGTCGACCCCACCGGTGTCTGGGCGAGCGATCTCAGCCGGCGACTCCGACTCACCGACTGACACGAACCGAACGGAACGAATCGAGCATGCAGAACGCCCTCAACGAACCCCAGACCATCGTCCTCCTCGGCGGCACGAGCGAGATCGGGCGAGCCATCGTCGACGAACTCCTGTCGCCGTCGACGACGACGCTGGTGCTGGCGTGCCGTCGTCCCGACGAGGCGGCACCCGAACGGTTCGCTCGCGACGGCCTGCGGGTCGTCGTCGAACCGTTCGATGCGGCGACGACCGAGATGCACGACGAGTTCGCCCGGCGGCTCGCCGACGAGCACGGCGACCTCGACGTGGTGGTGCTCGCGTTCGGGGTCCTCGGCGAGCAGGCCGAGTTCGACGACGATCCGCAGGCGGCGGCCGAGGCCGTGCACGTCAACTACACGGGTGCAGTGGCCGCGTCGTTGGCGGCCGCCGGGGTGATGCGGCGGCAAGGTCACGGGCACCTGGTCGTGATGTCGAGCGTGGCGGGCGAGCGGGCCAGGGCGGCGAACTTCGTCTACGGCTCGTCGAAGGCAGGACTCGATGCGTTCGCCCAGGGTCTCGGCGACTCGTTGGCGGGCACGGGCGTGCAGGTCACCGTGGTCCGACCGGGCTTCGTGCACTCACGGATGACCCGCGGCATGAAGTCGGCCCCGTTCGCCACCACGCCACGCGTGGTCGCGGAGCTGACGGTCGCCGGGATGCGCAAGGGCCGGCACACGGTCTGGGCGCCCGGCATCCTCCGCTACGTGTTCAGTGTGCTGCGCCACGTGCCGCGACCCGTGTTCCGCCGCCTCCCGCTGTCCTGAGCGAACGGCACCGGAGCGAACGGAGCGAACCGGGTTCGCTCCGTTCTTCGCTCCGTTCAGGTGTCGTCGTTGGCGACCACGGGGAACCGGCCGGTCACGTCGGCGGGACTCACGCCGCCTCCACCCTCACAGCGCTCGTAGAGCAGGACGAGGTTGTCCTCGTAGCGCTCGACCAGGCAGAAGTGATCGGCGACCGCCCGGTTGCCCTCCTGCGACAGGTGGAGGTCGGAGGCGTTCGGCTCGTTCCAGCCGGTCCAGATGTTGGTGAGCACGAGGAAGTCGGCGGTCTCGATGTCGTCGGCCAGACCCGACCCCTCCGCATCGGCCAGCCCGGGGTCCATCTCGATGAAGTACGTGGCCGGTTCGAGCTCGGGGAACAGGAAGTACACGGAGACGTCGCTGTAGATCGTGCGGCTCAGGTCGGCCGGGCCGACGATCAGGCGATCACCCGGCTCGGATCTCGCGTCGAGGTCGGGGATCATCTCGTTCAACGCCTGCGCCACGAAGAAGTCGCCGAACCAGAACCGATGGTCGTCGCGTTCGACCAGGAACGGAACGGGCAGCTGGCCGATCGACACCCGGGTGTGCAGGAGGTAGTGGCGGTACGTGTAGAACGGGCACACCACCAGCATCAGCAGCCCGACCGCCACGGTCGCGCCGACGGCGCGCCGACCGATCGTGAACCGGTCCCGGGCGAGCACGATCAGCGACGGCACCAGCAGCGACCACGACACCACCGCCACCCAGGCGAGATGCGTCGAGTCGGGGCGCTGCATCGCCTGCGGCAGGATGCCCAGGCCGAACAGGCCGCCACCGATCAACACGGTCGCGAGCGCGTCGCCGCGTCCGTGCCGGCGGGCACGGACGAACCCGACGAGCGGTACGGCGAACGCGATCAGGATCACGGCGAAGAACCACAAGAACAGCTGCTGGCTGTGTCCGATCGCCGGCAGCCCCCACCACGGTGGCACCCCTTCGGCGACGGCCTGCAGGGCACCGTCGGCCTCGCTCCAACCGGGCGGCCGTGGCAGCTC
>CAXBAZ010000335.1:0-5170 GCA_963973395.1 uncultured Acidimicrobiaceae bacterium | reverse complement strand
CCGAGTGTGCCGCACGAGGTACGCCGCCTGGCGGCGATGTCGTCGCGGATGACGTTCGGGTCGGGCGCCGACGCCGACGCACTCGTGGACGACGCCGTGCTCACTTCCGGCGCGATCGATCAGGCGATCCTGGTCGACCGGACTCGGTGGCAGCGGTTGCGCTGGCGCCTCAGTCTGCGGTCGCTTCGGCCGTCGACCCGGTCGCCCGTCGCGCCGTCCTGAGTCGTCCCGGTCCGCGCGGTCGCCATGTCCGGGGGTGGCGTCGCTCGCGCGGCGCCGGATCCGCAGGTGCCGCGGCGAGTCAACCGCCGACGAGTTCGTCCCGCAGCGCGCGCTTCACGAACTTGCCGTTGGCGTTGCGGGGGAGTTCCCGAGCGCGGAACCAGATCGAACTGGGGATCTTGAACTTCGCGATTCGGTCGGTGAGGAACGCGACGAGTTGTTCGTCGGTCATCGTGGAGCCGGATCGCAGCACGATCGCTGCCCCGACGGCCTCGCCGAGCCGGTCGTCGGGGACGCCGAACACGGCGGCCTCCACCACGTCGGGATGCTCGTAGATCGCGGCTTCGACCTCGGAGCAGTAGACGTTCTCGCCGCCGCGCAGCACCATGTCCTTGACCCGGTCGACGATGAAGACGAAACCGTCCTCGTCGATGCGGGCGATGTCGCCGGTGTGGAACCATCCGTCGACGATCGCGTCTGCGGTCGCGTCGGGTCGGTTCAGGTACCCCTTGATGACGATCGATCCACGCACACACAGTTCACCGAGCGCATCCGGGCCGTCGACGATCTCGCCGTCGGCGGTCTCGAGTTTGGCGTCGAGGGTCGGTACGACACGTCCGCACGACGCGGGCTTGGCCGTGTAGAGCTTGGCCTGGTTGGCCGTGACGATCCCGTGGGTCTCGGTCAGCCCGTATCCGGTCGACGGCACCCCACCGGCCAGCGACTTGTCGATCTTGTCGACCAGGTCGGGCTGGATCGGGGCTCCGCCGCCGCCCATCCCCTTGACCGACGACGTGTCGCGCGTCGCCCAGTCGGGGTGCATCAGCATCTCGCGGCTCATCGTCGGCACGCCGGAGAAGTTCGTGACACGTTCGCGCTCGATCAGCTCGAGCGCCCGACCCGCGTCCCACTTGTACATGAACACGATCGCACCGCCTGCGATGGTGCAGGGCTGGAGGAGGCAGTTGTTCGCGGTCACGTGGAACAGCGGTGTGGGGGCCATGAACACCGGCGAGGAGGTCGTGGGTTCGGCCGGCGGCGTCCCCGCCGCCGCAGCCGCCTTGGCTTCCGCCATCGCCGAGACCATCGACATGAACGCCAGGTTCAGCACGTTGTGCACCGAACCCCGGTGCGTCAGCTGGGCACCCTTCGGTGACCCGGTCGTTCCCGACGTGTAGAAGATCGTGGCGTCGTCGTCGGGGTCGATCTCGGCGACGGGGAGCGAGGCCGGTGCGTTGGCCGGGTCGACGACGTCGGCCCACCGCGTTGCGTCATCGGGCAGCGGGCGATCGCTGCGCACGGCGATGACGTGCAGGGGAGCCTCGGCCCGGATCTCGTCGAGCACGGGGATGACCCGTTCGAGGCGCTCGTCGTCGGCGATCAGGACCGACGGGGCCGAGTCGCGGAGTCCGAACGCCATCTCGGCGCTGGTCCACCACGCGTTCATGCCGACGACCGCTGCGCCGACCGAGACCGTGGCCCAGTACCCGACGACCCACTCCGGGTAGTTGCGCATCGCGATCGCCACCCGGTCGCCGGGGCCGACTCCGTGCTGGTCCCGGAGCAGTCCGGCGAGGGCTCGGACCCGGGCGTCGATCTCGGCGTACGTGTACCGCTCGTCTTCGTACACGACATACGGCTTGTCGCCGTGGAACGTCGCCAGCTCCCAGATCGACCGCATCGACGGTGGTGCACTGTCGAACACGCGCATCGGGTTGCCCCGCACTTCGATCTCGGTCATCGCGAACGGTCCGCCCGCCGCAGTCAGTTCGTCCCAGGCCTCGTTGAAGTACTCGATCACCGCTCCATGATGGCCGACCGAGGAGACGAATCGCGAACGGGCGCCGGTGCCTCGCGGCTCAGCCGAGATGGGCCACGACGAGGTCGCGCAGCTGGTCGATGTTGACGTCCTTGGCCGCACTGACCCAGACGATGTCGCCCGTGTCCAGCATGCATCCCTGCGCCAGTTCGCCCTTGCGCGTCGCTCGTTTCGACGACTTGACCTTGTCCATCTTGGTGGCGACGACGGTGTGCGGCACCTCGTTCTCACGGAGCCAGGCGAGCATCTGCTGGTCGAGCGGGGTCGGCCCGATCGCCCCGTCGACGAGGACGAACACCATCACCAGACCGTCGCGTTCGAGCAGGTATCCCTCGATCATCTCGGGCCATTCGCGCCGGATGTGACCGGGAACCTTGGCGTATCCGTACCCCGGCAGGTCGACGACCGTGCCGCCGCCACGGTGCTCGAAGATGTTGATCAGCTGGGTCCGGCCCGGCGTGTTCGACACGCGAGCGAGCTGCTTCTGGTTGGCGAGGGCGTTGATCAACGACGACTTGCCGACGTTGGAGCGTCCGACGAACGCCACTTCGGCGTCGCTGTGCGGAAGCTGGCCGGTGTGTTTCGCGGAGGCCACGAACTTGATCTGCAGTGGTCGTCCGGGCATGCCCCGCAGTGTACGGCGCCGAATTCCGAGCGTGAGCGGGAGGGATCTGCCAGGATCGTCGGAGCGGACACAAGGAGGTACCGACGTGCGGAGACGTCATGGATTCACGGTGATCGGTCTCGTCGCAGCGGCGACGGCGTGTGGCGGCGAGGAGATCGCCGAGCGGTTCGCCGAGAACCGGATCGAGGCCGAGGGTGGCGGCGAGGTCGACATCGACCTCGACGGCGGCGACTTCTCGGTGAAGACCGAGGACGGCGAACTCTCGATCCGCACCGACGCCGACGGCAACGTCTCGGTCCAGGGCGCCGGCGAGAACGCCGGCGAGTCGTTCACGATCGACTCCGAGAACGGCGAGACCGTGGTCGAGACCGAGGACGGGACGGCGGTGTACTCGCAGGGCGGGGAGCTTCCGGACGGGTTCCCCGAGTCGATCCCGCTCCCGGACGACCTCGCCGTGCTCTTCGCACAGTCGGCAGAGTCGCCGGATGGCCAGGCCTATTCGGTGGCCGGCACCTCGTCGGTAGCGGTCGCAGACCTGACCGCCGACACACGATCCGGTCTCGAAGCCGCCGGCTACGAGCAACAGCAGCTCACGACCACACCCGACGGCTCCGTGCTGGTGTACAGCGGTCCCGACCACGACGTCATGGTGGCGATCGGCACGGGCGGCGAGGGCGAAACGTCGATCACGATGACAGTGACGCCCGGGGGCTGATCGATCGGACCACACGCGAGGCCGCGGGTCGTCAGCCTGCGATCAGCGTCGCGAGTGCCCACACGGCTACGACGAGTCCCAGACCCGCGTACAGCAGACTGCGACCCACCGGCGCCCGCTCGAGGTTGCCCTCCTCGCGCTGTTCGGCCGGTGGCCGGATCACCGCGACCAGGTTGCCGGCGAACAGGGCACCACCCAGGGCCAGTGCCAGGAAGGCGAGGAGGTCGTCGCCGAGGAACATCGCGCCATCATGGCGGAGATTCCGGCGTGCGACACTGATCCGATGGGGGCCGAGACCGTCGTCGAGTTGTTCGGGCGGTCGACGTCGACGCTGCACCTCGACGACGGCACGCACCGGTCGGCGCGAGAGCTCGTCGACGACGCCCGGCAGATGGCGGCGCAGCTGAGCGAGGGGGGCGTGCGGCGCGGCGATCGGGTGGCGCTGCACCTGCCGAACGGGGCGGACTACGTGCGTCGTCTCCTCTGCTGCGCGATCGGCGGGTTCGTAGCCGTGTCGGTCAACACCCGTTCCTCGGACGACGAGGTGCGCACGCTCCTCGGGCGCGCGGGTGCGATCGACGTCGCATGGAGCGACGAGTGGAACCGGGCGTCGGACGAGCGCTCGAGGGTTGCCGGGACGGAACCGCCGGTCGGCACGGACCCCTTCGTGGTGTTCACCACGTCGGGCACCACGAGCCGTCCCAAGATGGTGCTGCATGCACAACGGTCGATCGCGGTGCATGCCGGTGACGCAGCAGCGGGGTTCGGGTACACCACGAACGACGTGGTGATGGTGGCGATGCCGCTGGGCGGCACGTTCGGCCTCACATCGCTCACCGCGGCAGTCGCCGCCGGTGCCACGATCGTGCTGACCGACTTCGAACTGCAACGGACCGCGGCACTGATCGAACGCCACGGTGTCACCGCGATCAACGGGAGCGACGACATGTTCCATCGGCTGATCGACGCCGATGCCCCGTTGGGCACGATCGACCGCGGCGGGTACGCGCGCTTCAACAGCAGCCTCGACCGGGTGGTGGACGACGCCGAGTCGGTGGGAGCCCGCATCACGGGCCTGTACGGCATGAGCGAGGTGCAGGCGCTGTTCAGCGTGCGCGACGTCACCGCCGCCGCGAACCAGCGGGCCCGCCCGGGCGGCACGCTCGTGTCGCCGGCGGCGTCCTACCGGTTGGTCGACGACGAACTCCAGGTCAAGGGGCCGAGCCTGATGACCGGCTACCTCGCCGAGGGCGGCGCGTCGGTCGATCATGAACTGACCGCCGCCCACTTCGTCGACGGATGGTTCCGCACCGGCGACCTCGCGCGTGTCGACGACGACCGCACGTTCGAATACCTGACCCGGCAGGGCGACGCCATGCGGCTCGGCGGGTTCCTCGTCGACCCGGCAGAGATCGAGGCGGTGATCACCGAGTTTGCCGGTGTGGCGGCGGTCCAGGTCGTCGCCGTCGACCGGCCCGGCGGCGCGCGGCCCGTCGCGTTCGTGATCGGCTCGTTCGACGAGGCGGAGGTGATCGAGCACTGCCGACGCCGGATCGCGCGGTTCAAGGTGCCCGTCAGGGTCGTCGGTGTCGACTCGTTCCCCACGACGCCGAGCGCGAACGGCACCAAGATCCAGCGTGGGCGGCTCCGGGAGAACGCGGCCGTGCTCCTCGGCGCGACGACTGACCGGGGGACTGCTCCCCATTTCGTGCGTCCGCCGACGTCCGTACCGTGATCCAGGTCGACCGATCGGGGTCGACCGGACACGACAAAGGAAGCACCATGGCCA
>CAXBAZ010000334.1:0-5173 GCA_963973395.1 uncultured Acidimicrobiaceae bacterium | reverse complement strand
GGCGAGGAAGGCGGCGTCGGCCTCGCCGGCGGTGAGGCGGTCGATGGCCGGTGTCGACTCGAGGGCGACGATTCGGGCAACCGGGGTCCCGCGATCGGTGATCACGATGTCGTTGCCTTCGCGTGCTGCGTCGATCCACCGGCCGAGGTGAGCCCTGAGTTCGGTGACTGCGACGTCCATACCGTAAGTGTACATAAAGAACACTAGCGATATGTACAGATAACCGCCGCACTTCCCGCCTCACTTCGAGCAGCCGGCCACTCGGGAACCGGCGAAGTCGCACGCCTTCGAACCGACGGAGGCCGCTCCATAGTCACGTCGTTCAAGGCCGAACGGACCCCGCTCACCGAGCGGGACGCCGTGCTCTCGTCGGCGTGCCGGCGGCGCGGTGGCAGAACGCCGGGGCTCTAGCGCGCCAGGACGACAGCCGGCAATCCCATCGACACCCGGAAGGCGACGGTTCTGCCAAGACCGTCGACGTGCGTCCGCTGGCTACTGGGCGAGAAGGGGCGCGACTTCCTCCATGAAGGCTGCGCTTTCGGCTGCCGGACTGAACTCAGCCAGCAAACAACCGGTCTCCGTGAAGACGCGGTCATGGCCCGACGGCATGTAGAACACCTCGCCGGCGTTGATGGTCTCGATCGAGCCATCGGTGTAGCCGACGGTCCACGAACCTTCGATCACGTAGCCCCAGTGCGGTACTGGGCACGAACCGCTCGACACGAGAGCGAGCAGAGGCGACAGATCAGCTCCAGGTTCGAAACGATTGATGTTCACCGCCATCTCTCCCCACTGAGTGCCCTTCAGGGTGGCGGCTTCGGACTCCATGATCGTGTCCAGGTCGGCCTGCGTGGATTTCATGACGGTGCTCCGCTCCGGTCGGTCGATCCCGCACGACGTCGATCAGCTTGAGCGAAGACGCTCGGTCAGCAGGAAGGCCCCACATGCCGACTCGATCGCACGGTACAGCAACTCCAGACGGTCGATGACAGGAGTATCGCCTTCGGCATCTCCACGCCACCCAGCTCACCCGCGACGCGTCGACCCGCGACGACGACGCCACGCTCGCCGGCCGAGATCCGCCCCGCACCGGCGTCGTGCCGTGGTTCGGCGTGTCGGTGCGTGCCGGCGGTTCGGTCCGTCGGTGCGTGCGGACGGTTCGGGGTGTCGGTCACCGACCGTGTCGACGCGGGACCGAACCGACTCGGGGACCCGTCGGCGGGATGTGGAACACTGTCGGCGATGAGCGTCGAGGGCAGTTTGCAGATCGGCGAGGTGGCCGACGCCGTCGGCCTGTCGATCCGGACGATCCGTCACTACGACGAGATGGGTCTGGTCGAGCCGTCGGGCCGGTCGCCGGGAGGATTCCGGCTCTACACCGGCGCCGACGTCGAGCGGCTGCGGTTGGTCAAGCGACTCAAGCCGCTGCAATTCTCCCTGGAGGAGATCCAGGAGCTGTTGGTCACACTCGACGAGGTCACCAACGGCACCGCGTCGGCCGATCACATCGCCCGGCTCGACACGTTCGCGTCGAGCGCTGAGGAGCGGTGTGACGATCTGCGTCGGCAACTCGCCATGGCCGAGGAGCTCGCCGAACACCTGCGCCGATCCGTGCCGACATCCGGGCGCTGAACCGACGGACACACTCGAGCCCGATCGCGTCGTCACCGTTCGCGTCGTCACCGATCAACGCACGGTCACGACCATGCGGCCGTGATCTTCGTCACGGACGTCAACCTGCCGCAGCGTGAGGGTAGCGTCGGTCGTGCGACACCGACACAGGGAGCACCAGATGAACGACCTCACCGCCGAACGGCCCGCCGTGACCCGTATCGAGGTGATCGACACCATCGCCGGAGCGTTCGTCCACGCTCCACTCTCACGCGGTGATCTGATCCGGGCCGCCGAACATGCCGCGGCACCACGACCCGTCATCGAATTGCTCGAGCGGCTTCCCGAGCGTGCCTACCGCCGTCCGGCCGACATGTGGGACGAGCTCCCGGGCGTGCCCATCGAACACTGACGCCCACCAGGCGGTCGTCGTGCGACCGGGGTGTGACATTCGACCTGCCACCGATGCGCATCCCTCCCCTTACGGGAGGGTAGGTTGTGGTCCGCTCACGGAGCCGGCGCGACAGAGGTCGACGGCTCCGAGACGATCCGCCATGTGGCGGGCGATGCCGACTCGGTGTCGTACTTTCCGATTTCGAGGCGAGCTCCCGTCAGTGCGGCGGTCATCGACGCTCTCGATGACACCCCCTGAACCCGACGGAGCCCCTCATGTCCATCCTTGCGCCCTCACACGCGCCGAACGCGGTGCGCGACGAACACAGCGTCGCTGCCGCCCTGCGTGATCCGAAGCGCCTCCGGATCGAGATCCTCGCCGGCCTCGCCGTCGCGTTGGCGCTGATCCCCGAGGCGATCTCGTTCTCGATCCTCGCCGGCGTCGACCCGCGCGTCGGTCTGTATGCGTCGTTCACGATGGCGGTTACCATCGCGTTCGTCGGCGGACGCCGAGCGATGATCTCGGGCGCCACCGGTGCGGTCGCGCTGGTGATCGCACCGGTCGCCGAGGAGTACGGGCTCGACTACCTGTTGGCAACCGTGCTGCTCGCCGGGGCGCTCCAGATCGGTCTGAGCCTGATCGGCGCCGCCAAGCTGATGCGGTTCCTGCCGCGCAGCGTGATGGTCGGCTTCGTGAACGCACTCGCGATCCTGATCTTCACCGCCCAATTCCCGGAACTCGTCGGCGTTCCGTGGCTCGTCTACCCGCTCGTCGCGGCCGGCATCGCGATCATGCTGCTGATGCCGAAGCTGACCACGAGCATCCCGGCCCCGCTCGTCGTCATCGTGCTGCTCACCGGTGCCACGCTCGTGCTCGGATGGGACCTGCCGACCGTCGGCGACAAGGGCGAGCTGCCGAGCAGCCTGCCGGGATGGCTGATCCCCGACGTGCCGTTCACCCTCGAGACCCTCCGGACCATCTTCCATTACGCGTTCGCGGTGGCGCTCGTCGGACTCATCGAATCGCTGATGACCGCCAAACTCGTCGACGACATCACCGACTCGCACTCCGACAAGACCCGCGAAGGCTGGGGCCAGGGCGTCGCCAACATCGTGTCGGGCCTGTTCGGCGGCATGGGCGGCTGCGCCATGATCGGTCAGACGATGATCAACGTGAAGGCCTCGCGAGCCCGCACCCGCATCTCCACCTTCGCAGCCGGCATCTTCCTGCTCGCGCTCGTCGTCGGTCTCGGCGACGTCGTCGCCCGCATCCCGATGGCCGCTCTCGTCGCCGTGATGATCATGGTGTCGGTCGCCACGATGGACTGGCACAGCGTCACCCCACGCACGCTCCGACAGATGCCGGTCAGCGCCACCACGATCATGGCGGTCACCGTCGCGGTCACGATCCTCACGCACAACCTGGCGTACGGGGTCATCCTCGGCGTGGTCGTCGCGACCTTGTTCTTCGCACGGCGCGTCGCCCACTTCAGCCACGTCGTCCCGGTCAGGATGATCGACGACGACACCTGCCTCTATGCAGTGCGCGGCGTGTTGTTCTTCGCGTCGAGCAACGACCTCGTGTACCAGTTCGACTACGTGAACGACCCCACCAACGTGATCATCGACCTCACCGAGGCCCAGATCTACGACTCGTCGACCGTCGCCGCGCTCGACGCGATCGTGCTCAAGTACCACCAGAAGGGCAAGCACGTCGAGATCGTCGGCATCGACGAGCACAGCGCCGTCTGGCACGCCTTGAGCGGCACCCTCAGCAACCACTGAGCAAACAGATCGACGCGACCGCAGCTCGCCGCGGGTCCGGTCGATGACGATCGACTGCCAGACTGTCCGCATGCCGACGACCGATCCCCACCCACCCACGGTGATCGTGGCGCGGCGGTTCCGTCCGGGCTGCGAGCGTGAGGGCGAGCGCTGGCTCCGGCGGTTGATCGATGTCGCGACCGCGGCGCCCGGTCACGTCGAGTCGACGCTGCAGATGCCGAACGTCCAGCACCCCGGAGAATGGGTGATCGTGTACCGGTTCGCGTCGCCCGAACATCTCGACGGTTGGCTCGCGTCGACTCGCCGTCACGAGCTGATCGAGGAGGGGCGAGAACTGCTCGACGGCGACGTGCGCGAGCAGATCATCGCGCTGACCGATGCCGCCACCACCGTCACCGCCGTCGCCTCGTTCCGGATCGACCCGGCCGGCACCGCCGAGTTCCGCGAGTGGTACCGCCGGCTGCACGACGTGCTCGATCGGTTCGACGGCTTCATCCGGTCCGAGCTCGTCGAACCGGTGCCCGGCACCCAGGACGACACGGCGATCATCTTCTCGTTCACGAACCGGGCAGCGCTCGACCGTTGGCTCGAGTCGTCCGAGCGGCAGCGCGTGCTCGCCGAGATCGACCCGCTGCTCGAGAGCGAACGGACCGTCAACGTGATCGGCGGGTTCGCCGGTTGGTTCTCGGGATCGTCGTCGACGACACCGAAACGGTGGAAGCAGGCCGCACTCGTGCTCCTCGCCCTGTATCCCACCGCTCTGGCCCTGGGCGTGGTCCGCAACGCCCTCTACCCCGAGCTGACCGATCCGCTGGCGGTGCTGGTCGGCAACGTCATCGGCGTCGCGATCCTCTCCTGGATGCTGATGCCCGTGCTCACCCAGCGATTCGACGGATGGCTACGCCGATGAGCCGACACATCGGCGTGGTGATCAACCCCGAGCGGACCGAGATCGCCGACGACTTCGTCGAACGGCTACGAGCGCACGGCTGTTCGGTCTCCACGGCCACCCCCGACAGCGCCGAAGCGATCGACGATGCGATCGACGAACTCGTCGCGCACGACGTCGACGCCATCGCCGCGATCGGCGGCGACGGCACCCAGCGCACCGTGGCGGCGCACCTCGCAGGCGGCGACATCCCACTGGCGGTCGTGCCGGGCGGCACGGTGAACCTGTTCGCCCGGGTGCTGGGCGTCGACGATCTCGAACGTGCGGCCGCCGCGGCCGCCGGTACCGCGCAACGCACGATCGACCTCGGCCGGATGGACGACGAGACCTTCCTCCTCAACACCAGTTCGGGGTGGGATGCCGCGATCATCGAACAGGTCGACGACGGCACGAAGCGGTTCGGACGGCTCGGCTTCGTGGTGACCGGCATCTCGA